>NZ_JBOHGB010000005.1:0-130993 GCF_050699935.1 Actinophytocola sp. | reverse complement strand
GGCTCAGGCCCCAGAACACCGTCTCCCCCGCGCCGGCGCTCTGGTGCCGAACCAGCACACCGAACAGCGCGCCGACGACCACCGAGATCACCATGTGCACCGCGAACCCGGCAACCGCGGACTCGACCCGGATCAGTCCGGCCACGGTGGGCAACGTGCCCAGCGCGGCCATGGCCGCGCCGAACACCGACCCGCCGGCCACGCCGGCGACGGCTCCGCGGCCCGCGGCGGCCCAGAAGTCCTTCATCGCACCGGTTCCTGTTCCTTGTCGTCCAATGTGGACCGAGTGAGCGAAGGTTCGGTGAGCACGACGTCCCTCGGGAAGAACAGGTCCAGGATCCAGTCCAGCACGACCCGAACCTTCTTCTCCAACCCGGGCAGCTTGAGCAGGTAGACACCCCGCCACAGCAGCCAGGCGAACAACCCGCTGTACGGGCGGCCACGGAACTCCGCGGCGCCCTTCTGGTGGCCGAGCGAGACCAGCAGTCCGATGGTGCGGAACCTGAACGGCTTGAGCTCCCGCCTGCCGTTCAGCGTGGCGACGATGTTGTCCCCGGCCACCTTTCCCTGGCGCAGCGCGTGTTGGGCCGTCGGCGGGTGGAACTCGCCGGGCGCGAGCACGTCGGGCACGGACGCGCAGTCGCCGAGCGCCCACATGTTTGTCAGCCCGTGCACGCGAAGCGTCGGCTCGCAGGACACGGCGCCACGGTCCTGCGGCACCGGCAGGGTCGCGATCAGCGGGTTGGGTTGGTTGCCCGCCGTCCACACCAGAGTGCGGGTGCCGAGTCGCCGCCCGTTGTTCAGCATCACGGAGTCCGCCGTGGCCGCGGTCAGCCTGGCGGACAGGATGAACTCGATCCCCCGCTTGCGCAGCTCGGCGAGTGAGTGGTCGGCCAGACCGCGAGGCAGCTCGGGCAGGATGTGGTCCTGCGAGTGCACCAGCACGAACCGCAGCTGCCCCGGCTCGATGCGCGGGTAGTACCGCCGCACGTCGTGCACCATGTCGAACAGCTCCGCGATCAGCTCGGCACCGGCGAAGCCGCCGCCGACGACCACGAACGTGAGCTGCCGCTCCCGCTCCACCGGATCCGGCTCGACGTCGGCACGCTCCAGCATGCCGATGACGTGATTGCGCAGCCTGGTCGCGTCATCGAGGGTCTTCAACGCGAACCCGTGTTCGGCGACGCCGGGCAGCCCGCGGTAGTTCGCCGTCGCGCCGAGCGCGAGCACGAGCTGGTCGTAGCGCATGGCTTCCGGCGCCCCGGCAGCCACCCCGGCACCGCCCCCGGTACTGCCACGTCGCAGCCAGACCTGCCGGCGTGCCACGTCCACCGACTCCACCAGCGCCCGGTGGAACACGGTGCGCGGGCAGCACGCGCGCAGCGGTGCGCTGATGTGTCTCGCCTGCAGTGTGCCCGCGGCGACCCCGGCGAGCATCGGCGTGAACAGCAGATAGTTGCTGTCGCTGACCAACACGATCTCGACGTCGGTCCGCCTGGCCAGCCGGTGCTCCAGCCGGCGCGCCGTGGTCACCCCGGCGAAGCCGCCGCCGAGGATCACGATCCGATGTGCCGGTCCCGACCAGTCGTCCCGTATGGACGGTGGCCGGGACCGGATCAGGACGGCGAGCACGTAGTGCGTGCCCAACCCGGTCAGTGCCCCGAACAGCATCCGTCCGATCAGGTACGGGAAGGTGGCCTCGGCGTCCTCGATCGACCAGCTCACCGGCTGCCCGGTGAGCAGTGGCAGCAACGTCAGCGACTCGGCGACCCACACCAGCAGACCGACCAGCAGGCCCGAACCCGTGGCCGCCGCGTGACCACGCGGGCGGTAGCCGACCACGGCGCCGATGCCCACCCCGCCGAGCACCGACAGCACGACCGCGAACCAGATCCCCGGGTCGGACGGTCTGGTACCGATGAAACCCATGCCGGTCATGTCCTGCGTCACCTGGATGAGCTGCACGATCAACCCGGTGACCAGCCCCACCGAGCCTCCGGTGAGCAGACACATGACCTTCGAGACGTCCGGCATCGGCTGGGTCGGTGGAGTCACGACGCAGATTCCACCATTTGTCCATCGCGGAGCAGAACCGGATTCGGCTTACGGTGCGCTAACGAGCCGGCTCGGTTCTCATGATCCGATCAGCATGATCTTTCCGTCGGTGGCGAGCAATGCCCTACCGGGACCCGCCGGGTGGACCGAGCCGATCTCGTGTGTTCGGATCGATCCGGTCGTCCTGCCGGTCCGTCCATCGTGGGACGTGCGGTCGACCTCGTGACGGTCCCCGCCGAACCACACGTCGCACCGGTCCCCGTCCGGTGTGGACGTGACCGGGGTGTCGCCCACCGAGCCCGCGTACCTGCCGTTCGCGGCCGACCGTGGGTTCCGGCTCCGTCGACGAACTCCCACGTCCTGTCCGACACCGGCAGCGCCGCCAGCGATGGCAGCACCGGCGGTCCCTGCTCGTCGTCTCGCTGGTCGACGGCCGTGAACTGAGCACGCTGCCCGCCGACCGGGATGACCAGTTCACCGTGGCGGGCGACCGGCGGTGAGCACCACGCACACTGCGGCCCGAACCGAGCGGCGCAGCGTCGGCAACGCGACGAACACCAGCAGGCGCAGACCAAAGGCCTCGAGCACCAACCCCCATAGGTAGGCGGCGCGAACGGCGGCCAGCCAACCGCCCACCCCCAACCCGGCCCGCCGGCGACCAGCACGGCGGCGGGCACCGCCGCGATCCGCGTCCGGTGCGTCGAAGCGAAGATCACGACCACACACCAACGACCGGCTGGCTTTCACGATCGGTTCGCGGCCGGCGAGCACACCGTCGCACTCCGGCCGGACCGTCCGGCCGATCCACCAGCAGCCGGCCACCGAGACCGTGACCGTCGCGGGGAGCAGGACCAGCCCTCGGCAGAACCGGCCGACGACTCCACGGCGCCCGCGGAAGCGGAGGACCACGTCGGTTCGCAGCTGCCCGCCAACTGGCCGGACGACGACTTCCCGATCCTGCCCGGCGTGACCGTCACCCAGGCCGAGGACTCCGACGAGGTCGCCATCGTCCTCACCGGCAGGTCGCCCGACGACGTCGCCGCGTTCTACCGGTCGGCACTGCCCACCGCCGGCTACCAGATCACCGACGACGACACCGTCGGCGTGGGCGTGCAAGTGGTCGGCCTGAAGTTCACCGGCAACGGCTACGACGGCGAGCTCGCCGTCGCGACAACACCGTCGCGATCGGCCTCGAGGACAGCTGAGGCGCCGCTCGCGGGTGGTCCCCCGCGCTGGTGACCTGCTCGACCATCGGACTGTCCGTGTTGATAATGTGCCGCCCAGTCACCACCCGAACGAGCGGAGGGGGAGGGCAGTGCCCGCGCAGTTGGACCTGTCCCGGCGGCAGCTTCTCAAGGGCGGCTTGGCGGCGATCGGGCTCGGCGCGTTCGGCGGTCTGGCGACCGGTTGCGGCGCCGTCGGTCTGGACGACACGCTCGAGCGGATCAAGAAGGAGGGTGTCGTCCGCATCGGCCATGCCGGCGAGCGCCCGTTCGCCTACCGCGACGAGACGGCCGGCGACGGCGTCCTGGTGGGCGCGATGCCCGCGGTACACCGGGAGGTGTTCGCCCGGATCGGCGACATCGAGGTGGAGGGCGTCGAGACGCTGTTCCGGGACCTCGCGGACGGGCTCAACGCCGGCCGGTTCGACGTCATCGGAGCCGGCATGTTCGTCAACGCCCCGAGATGCGACCGGATCTCGTTCTCCGCTCCGGTCTACTGCGGTCGCTCGGCGCTGCTGGTCGCGGCGGGGAACCCCAAGAGCCTTACCGACTACGCCTCGGTGGCCGACGCCGAGGCGAGGCTCGCCGTGCTGGGCGGCGCCGTGGAACAGGACTACGCGCGGTCGGCCGGGATTCCCGACAGCCGCGTGGAGCTGGTGGGCGACCAGATCGCCGGGTTGCGGCAGGTGGCCGAGGGCGACGTCGACGCGTTCACCCTCACCAGCGTCTCGCTGCGCGCGCTCGTCGACGCCCTGCGCGACCAGCGGCCGGAGGTGCCCGGCGGGCAGGAGCCGGCCGAGCTCGTCCGGCAGATCGAGGTGCTGGACCCCTTCGCCCCGGTCGTCGACGGCGAGGAGGTCCTTGGCTGCGGCGCCGCCGGCTTCCGCAGGACCGACGGCACGCTGGTCACCGCGTTCAACGACGAGCTGAACGCGCTGCGCAGGGAGGGCCGGATCCTGGACCTGACCGAGCCGTTCGGCTTCACCGAGGCCGAGATGCCCGAGCCCGGCGTCACCACCGAGCAGTTGTGCCGGACCGGTGGGGTGCCCGGCGCCGAGATCGACCCGTTGCCGAGGTGAGGGAATGAAGCAGGACAAACTCGCCGTGCGCGGACGCTGGCGCGCGGGAATCGACATGCCGGTGACGGTCGTCGCGGCGGCGCTCGCGGTCGTGTTCCTGCTCGCCGGGCTCCTGTTCAGCGACCAGGTGCGGGTGGGCGGGCTGCACATCTACGCGTTCATCGCCGAATGGTTCGGCTGGGTGTTCGTGCTCGCCACGCTCGGCTTCGTGCTCTTCATCCTCTACCTCGCGTTCAGCCGCCTGGGCCGGGTCAAGCTCGGCGATCCGCACGACGAGCCCGAGTACCGGACGTTCTCCTGGGTCGCGATGATGTTCGCGCTGGGCGTCGGCATCGGGCTGATCTTCTACGGTGCCTACGAGCCGGTGCTGCTCTACGCCGAGCCGCCACCCGGCGGCCCCGCGCCGCGCACCGAGGAGGCCGCGGTGGTGGGGATGCAGTACTCCATCTTCCACTGGGCCCTGCATCCGTGGGCGTTCTTCGGCGTCGCCGGGCTGGCCTTCGCCTACACCACGCTGAACAAGCGGCGCAGCTCGCTGGTCAGCTCGACGCTGCGGCCGCTGCTCGGCCGGCACGCGGACAACGGTGTCGGCCGCGGCATCGACACCTGGGTCATCGTCACGACGCTGGTCGGCAACGCGGTGACCCTCGGGCTGGGCACGCTGCAGATCATCGCTGGGCTCGGGTTCGTCGCCGGCATCGACAGCTCCGCGCTGCTGCTGGTCATCGTGGTCGGCGTGCTCACCATCGCGTTCGTGTTCTCCGCGGTGGCCGGCGTGGAGAAGGGCATCAAGCGGCTCGCCGACTTCAACGTGCTGCTGGCCATCGCGCTGATGGTGTTCCTGTTGGTGCTCGGCCCGTTCCGGTTCATCCTGGACCTGCTGTCCGAGGCGCTCGGCGGCTACGTGTTCAACTTCCTGCCGATGTCGTTCGAGACGGGCGCGTTCGACGACGGCCCGTGGATGCAGAACTGGACGGTGTTCTTCTGGGCGTGGGGCATCTCCTGGGCGCCCTACGTCGGCAGCTTCCTGGCCAAGATCTCGCGCGGCCGCACCATCCGGGAGTACGTGCTCGGGGTGCTGATCGCGCCGAGCATCGCCACCGTGGTGTGGTTCTCCGTGCTCGGCGGGACCTCCCTGGACCTGCAGCTGTCCGGGGTCACCGACGTCGCGGCCGCCGCGGGCGAGAGCGCGCAGGCCGCGCTGTTCGAGGTGCTGCAGGCGTTCCCGCTGGCCACGGTGACCAGCCTGGCCGTGGTCGTGCTCGCCGCGGTGTTCTTCGTCAGCGGCGCCGACGCCGGCGCCATCGTGCTGGGCACGTTCTCGTCGAAGGGCGACCCGGAGCCGAAGAAGTGGCTGACCGTGAGCTGGGGTCTGCTGGTCGGTCTGGTCGCGCTGATGCTGCTCATCATCGGCGGGCTGGACGCGCTGCAGTGGGGCGCGATCGTGGTGGCCTCGCCGTTCGTGCTGGTGCTCCTCGCGATGTGCGTGGCTCTCGCGAAGGACATCCGCGGCGACGTGCGGGCGGGCGTGATCGAGCCGCCGCGCCGACGTCGGCATCGGGGCGGCCGCCGCGATGCCGACGCGGAGCCGGGTCGAGAGACCGTGAGCTCGTCTCCCGCGGCGCATCCGACATCCGAAGACGCTCCCACTCGCGCCCCAGACCGTGATCGCTCATGATTCCTTGAACCGTCGCGGTACGCCCTCGCCGATGGACTCCCGCGGCGTGCTCGGGTCGTGGCGGACCTCCTGCCGCGGCTGATCAAGCAGTTCCCGCACGACGCGGCCGGACATCCCGGCCCTCAGCGGCCGAGGCGCCGCCCTGCGCGGGTGCCGGCCGAGAACGCGGCCATTCCGGTGGGGTTCGCGGTGGGCGCCGGGGAGTTCGGCTTCGCTGGTCGCGCGCGCCTGGTGGGTCGTGGTGTGGTGCCGGGTGGCCGGCCGCGGCGGGCCGGGCGTGCGTCCGGCGTCGCCTTCGCGGCCGGGGTCACGTAGGTGCGCTCCCCCGGGGCGATCTGGGCGAGAAGAGGATGACCGGGTCGCAGCCGGGTGACGGTGGGGGTGATGCCGGCCTTGCGGGTGAGGTCGCGGACGTCGGCGACCTGCGCGTCGGTCATCAGGGTGACCACGGTGCCGGACGCTCCCGCCCGCGCGGTGCGGCCCGATCGATGCAGGTAGGCCTTGTGCTCGGTCGGCGGGTCGGCATGGATCACCAGCGTGATGTCGTCGACGTGGATGCCGCGGGCGGCGATGTCCGTGGCCACCAGGGTGGGCGCGCTGCCGTCGGCGAAGGCGAGCAGGTTGCGGGAGCGCGCCGGCTGACCGAGGTTGCCGTGCAGCTCGACCGCGGGCACACCTTCCGCGACGAGTTGGCTGGTCAGCTTCCGGGCGCCCCGCTTCGTCCGGGTGAACACCAGAGTCCGGCCGGGCGCGGCGGTCAGGTCGACCAGCACCGGGAGCCGAGCGGCCGGAGGTACGTGCAGCACGTGGTGGGCCATGCTCGTCACCGGTGAGGACACCGGGTCGACGCGGTGCGTGACCGGATCGCGCAGAAATCGGCGGACCAGCACGTCGACACCGGCGTCGAGCGTGGCCGAGAAGAGCAGCCGCTGGCCGCGGCGCGGGGTCTGGTCGAGCAGCTTGGTGACGGCCGGAAGAAAGCCGAGATCGGCCATGTGGTCGGCCTCGTCGAGGACGGTGATCTCGACGGCGTCGAGGCGGGCGTGACCGGCGTCGATGTGGTCGGCGAGGCGCCCGGGGCAGGCGATGAGCACGTCGATCCCCGCCCGGAGACCGGAGATCTGCGGGCCGGGGCGCACACCGCCGTAGACGGTCAGGGTGCGCAGCGACATGGCCTTGGCGAGCGGCGCCATCGTGGCCTCGATCTGGCCGGCGAGCTCACGGGTGGGCGCCAGGATCAGCGCACGGGGCCGGCCGGGGCGCGGCCGGGCGCCGCCGGCCAGCCGGGCGAGCACGGGGAGCGCGAACGCGTAGGTCTTGCCCGACCCGGTCCGGCCGCGGCCGAGCACGTCGCGACCGGCCAGCGAGTCCGGCAATGTCGCCGCCTGGATGGGGAACGGGCTGAAGACGCCCTGGGCCGCGAGCGCCGCCGTAAGCGCGGCGGGCACGCCCAGCTGGGTGAAGGTCCGGCCGTCGGGCCGTGTGCTCTCGATTGGGGAAGGAAGAGTCGTGCGGGGGCGGCGAGCCGCCATGTGGTACTCCGAAACGTCGATGGGTCGTCCTGCCCGGCGCAGACCGTCGATGGCCGCGGCGCGTGGTGGTCGACAAGAAAACGCGGCCCGAGGCAGAACTGAGCGGGCCGTCAACGCCAGCGTACACGGCCCGGTTACGGACCTACGACCGCGTGGACCCGCGGCATTGCCGTCAGGCGCCGTTCAGGTTGGAAGCGCACACTGGACGCATCATGACGACGTCGACCTCGGCCCCGGTCGCTCCGCCCGGCTCCCCGTGGCGACGTCGGCGGGTGCTGGCGACGGCAGCCGCGTTGTTGCTGCTCGCGGCGGCCACGGCGATGGTCAACCTGCTGTTGCCGGGCTGGTCCTATCCGCTGTGCGGCGTGGTCGTCGCGGCCGCGTTGATCGAGCTGGCCCGCTGGTCCGGGCTGCGTTTCCACGCCATCGGGTTGGACCGGCGGCACCTGCGGCGAGCCGGGGTGTTCGGGTTGGCCGGGCTGGGTGCGATCGGGCTGGTCTTCGGCGTGGCCGTCGCGGTGCCGTCGCTGCGGGACCTGTTCGACGACGGCCGCCTCGGCACGCTCGGTGTCGGCACCTTGCTGTGGGTGACGCTGGTCCGCATCCCACTGGGCACCGTGCTTCTCGAGGAGGTCGCCTTCCGTGGCGTGCTCCCCGCGCTGTTCGGTGCCGGTGACCGGTGGCGGTGGCGGCCCGTGCTCGCCGCTGCCCTCCTGTTTGGACTGTGGCACGCGCTCCCCTCCTTGGCACTGAGGGAGAACGCCGCCATCGACACCGTGTTCGGCGGTGTCCCGATCATCGTGGTGTCGTTGGTCGCGATGCTCGGCGCCACCGTGGCCGGCGTGGCGCTGTACTGGTGGCGACACACCGGGCGCGGACTCCTCGCGCCGATGCTGGTTCACCTCGCCACCAACTCGGGCGGTGTGCTCGTGGCGTGGTGGCTGCTCATGTACGCCTGAACCGCCGGGACGACGCACCTGCCGGCGGGTACACTGCGGCCGTTGGGTTCACCCCTGTTCGGCAGCCCGTCGACGCAGTCCCCAGCAGTTGAGCCCGGCCAACTTTCCGGCCGGGGACGGGACCACGATCTTCGCCGGGTCATCGCCCGCCGTCGTCCCACGCACGTAGGAGCACACATGCCACAGGGGACCGTCAAATGGTTCAACGCCACCAAGGGCTTCGGCTTCATCTCGCCCGCCGACGGCGGTAAGGACCTCTTCGTGCACAAGTCCGAGATTCAGAACTACGACGACCACGGCCTGGCCGACGACCAGCGCGTCGAGTTCGAGGTCGCCGAGGGCCGCAAGGGCTTGCAGGCCACCGCCGTACGCACCGTCTGACGTCCGCGTCCGGGCTGCCGACTCAGCCCGGACCGCGAAGGCGTGGCGTGGTCACGTGGCCCGCGCCGGCCTCGAGGGCGGCGACGTGGTCACGTGCCCACTGAAGCAGCCCGGCGACGTCGATGTCGTGCGGCGGTTGGCCCTGGTAGGGCTCGATGTGGTCGGCACCGCGCCTGAGCAGGGCGACCGCCCCGGTCCTGTTGCCGCGGGCGGCGTGGGTGGCGCCCACCGCCAGCTGGGCCATCCCCTTCCACAGCGCGCGCTGCGGCTCCGGGCAGTTCTTCCAGGCGTCCTCCAGCACTTCGTGGGCATGGAACGGCATGCCGTCGTCGAGCAGCCGCTGGGCTTCGGCGAGAGTCTGGTCCGGTGACCGCAGGACCCCTTCGGGATGGCGCGCGACGCCGGCCGCGCCGCGCGGCAGCGGGCGGCCCAGCCCGTCGCGCGGGCGAGCGTTGCGCGCGCGGCCCACCTCGTCACGGTCGCGATCGATCGGCCCCGCGCTGCCGTCCGTACCCACTAGCCCAGCCTCCCATCGTCCACGGGCCTCCGTCACGCGCGTCGGCTACTTGTTGGGGCGGCGTCGTTTGTCGCGCGCGTAGAGGATGCCGGGTTTGCCGTCGCCGGCGCTGCGACGGTCCAGCTCGAACAGCGTGGTGGCCGCGATGAGGTCACTCAGTTTGGCGTATCCGTAGTTGCGGGAGTCGAAGTCGGGCTGCTGGTTCGTGACGATGTGACCGACGGACGCGAGCGCGGCCCAGCCGTCGTCGTCGGAGGCCGCCTCGACGGCGTTGCGCAGCAGGTTCACCAGTGCGGAATCGCGCTTGAGTTGCGCGGCGGAGGTGGCCGCCTTCGACCTCGGTGGCGCGTCCGCCGCCGCGCTGGGGCTCTCGGGGTAGGTGAGGTTCTCGACGTAGACGAACTTGTCGCAGGCGGCGACGAAGGGCTTGGGCGTCTTGCGTTCGCCGAACCCGTACACGGTCAGGCCGGACTCGCGCAGGCGTGCGGCCAGGCGGGTGAAGTCGCTGTCGCTGGAGACGATGCAGAACCCGTCGAAACGTTCCGAATACAGCAGGTCCATCGCGTCGATGACCATCGCCGCGTCAGTGGCGTTCTTGCCGCTGGTGTAGGCGAACTGCTGGACCGGCTGGATCGACTGGGCGAGCAGCTGGTCCTTCCAGCCGCGCAGGCCCGTGCCCGTCCAGTCACCATAGGCGCGCTTGACGTGCGCGGTGCCGTACTTGGCGACCTCGGCCAACAAGCCCTCGGTGATCGACGGCTGCGCGTTGTCCGCGTCGATGAGCACCGCCAGCCTGGCGACGTTCTCGCTGACCATTCGGCGGCTCCCTCGTGCTTGGAAACGCTGGCCGGGTCAGCCAGGCGTACCGGCTCGTTGAGTCATCTCCTACGAGCCGGCTCCCAGCATCTCATTCCAACCGCGAGAGCCCTGTCCTGGTGGCGATACGCGACCGAACTGTCCGACTTGGACAGCTCTAGGCGGTGCGCAGGGCGAGCGCTGCGAGCAGATCCCTGGCCCGCTCGGCGCTGCGTGGCTGGCACAGCACGTCGTAGCGGCGCGCGACCATTTGGCTGTGCGACACGAAGTCGCGTTGTCCGCGTGTCGAGGCATACCGGACGGCGGCCGAGGCCAGGCCGAACCCCACGCCGGAGACCAGCCCGATCACGATCGGCAGCACGCCGCCACCGGTGGTGAACAGGCTCAGCAGCAGGCCGACGAACAGGCCGAGCCAGGCGCCCGACACCGCTCCGGCGGTCAGCACGCGCTTCCAGGTCAGGCGGGCGTCGATCCGCTCGACGAGCATCGGCTCGACGCCGACGATCGTGACTCCCTGAACCGGGAACTCGCTGTCAGCCAGGTGGTCGACAGCTTGTTGAGCGTCCTTGTACGTGTCGTAGGAGCCGACCGGCCATCCGTCCGGCAACGTCGGTAACCGGGTCGTGGCTGAAGCCGGGGCTCGTGCGAATGGTGTCGTCATGTCTTCTCGCTCTCCGAATTAATGCAGTTGGTTGTCGGTACCCCACGTCAACTCCTTGCGGAAGTATTGCCGAATGGCATAGCGGACGACAAAGAACCCAACGAGGAGTGTGATCAGCAGCGCATGCACAATTCGACGACCGACGGACCGGGTGAGGCCGGCGCAGATGTGTGTCCGCGGAACCTGCGCGTCCCGGCGGAGAGACCTCCGTGCCCTGTCGGTCACCTGGCTTTCTTGTCCGGCTCGCCGTGTCCGGCGCCACCGTCGGTCTCCCAGCGCTCCACGGACTCGTCGGGGAGCTGACTTGTCGACCGCCTCGGTTCGGTCGTGGCGGCGGGCGTGAGCAGCCGATCGATGCCGTCGACGTTGTCCCGACGGGACGCGGTCATCAGTGTCTGGTGCGCGGCGACCCGGTCGGTTGCCGGCGGCAGGACCAACAGAGTCAGGCGAGAGCTGTTCGGTCCGATCACGTCCACGGTGTGCGGGTGCTGGGCACGGAAGCCGCCCAGTCGCACCTGCCGGCCGCCGATGTCCAGGCGGCGCGGAGCGGCGTCCCAGTTGGGGAGGTTGTAGCTCACCCGCAGGATCGGACCCAGTCGAACTGCCAGCACCGCAAGCAGCACCGGCAGTTCGGTGGACAGGTCTCGGGAACGAGGCCACCACGCTCCGTCGACGTATCCCGTGGCGGGCGCCTTCGGCTTCAGCTTCAACCGAAGTGTCTGCCGAGGCGGCTCAGTGACCATCGTGGCCGGTGGGGTGTCGACGCGAACGTGCGGGCTCGACATAATGCCGATACTCCCATCCCCAGCCGTAGACACGGCCGGTCTGGGCAAAATACGTCGACGATGACGCGGGCTTGACCACTCACGTACGAAATACCTTCGACAATCTCAATGCTACACCGCCATGGAAACGACCGGTCGATGCCGATGCCGAATATTCCTGAGAATCGCCCGTGAATATCGGAGCACTATTTCTCGTCATGTCCGGACACTGTCACTCTAGGTGTATCGGAACAGTCACACGGGTGAGCGTGCTAGGCTCCGCCCGGCTGTCACCGTTCACGATCACAAGTTCTGACGGCGGTCCACACCGAATTTCCCCACGCGCAGCATGCGCGTGCCACTGGCGACCGTGCCATCCGTCCATTTGTCATCCGTTCGGCCGGTCTCCGAACAACGAAAGTTGGCAGCACAAGTTGATCTCGTTCATCTGGTCGCCCGGAAACCCCTTGCCCGCCGGCACCGGCGGCTCGGAGAACTACACAGTCGGCCAGGTCCGGGAACTGAACCGGCAGGGCGTACCGGCGCAGGTGGTCACCGTCGGGCTGGACGCCGACGACGGCAGATCCGAGTTCAACGACATCCCGTTCCGTTCGCTGGCGACGCTGTCCGAGGTCGGTGGGCTCGACGGGACCATCGTGTTCGTCAACGAACCGCACACGGTGCCGACCAAGCAGCTGTCGTACCTGATCCTGCACAACCCGCCGCCCATCCGGGACGAGCAGAAGGCGTTCGCCGTCAGGGGAACCAGGAATCGCGCCTTGATCGTCACCAGTCGGTACGCGGCCGCCCTGTGGGCGAGATACCTCGACGTCGACGTTTCGACCATCAACGTCGTTTACCCGTTCGCGGAGCCGTGCTTCGCCGAGCAGCCCCGGCCGGACACGTCAGCCGGAACGACGCGGGTGCTGTTCGCTGGCCGGCTGAGTCCCGAGAAGGGCGTCTACACCCTGCTCGAGACACTGCACATCGACATCATCGAGCAGGACGTAGCCCTCACCTTCACCGCGACGACCGCGGGCGCGGACAAGCCACAGGGGAAGATCATCGAGCGGCTGCTCGGGGCACACCCGGGAATCTCCGTGGTCACCAGCCGCAAGACACCGGCCACGATGGCCGCCTTGATGGCCGACCACGACGTCGTGGTGATGCCGTCCAACAGCCAGTACTGGCACGAGACCTTCGGCATCGTCTCGGTCGAGGCACAGCACTCGGGCTGCCGCGTGATCGCGTCCGACGACGGCGGCCTGCCCGAGACCGACTGCGGCGGGGTGGTGCTCGTCGAACCGGACAACGCGGAGGCGCTCGCCTGGGGCATCCGCGCGGCCGTGGCCAGTGGACCGCTCTCACGAGCCGCCAGGCAGGACGCCGCGGCGAGGTTCACCGTCAAGCAGTCCGTCAACGCGCTGCTGAATGTGTTCGCCCAGCCGGCACCGATCCCGCCGGCCACCATCATCCGGCAGCTCGAGGAGCAGGTCCTGGCCCCCTCGGCCAAGGTCGCGACCACGTCCCGCCCGGATAACGTGCTGATCGAAACGGCGGTGTAGACACCCGGTCAGCGTGCCGCGGCCAAACGCGCGACCGATACAGTCCTGTGCGGTGTGCGGTGATGGCGAGGTCACGCAACGGCTGATGCCGCTAGGTTCGGGTTGGTGACCGAGGACTCGTTGGCGGCGGCCTGCAGGGCGTTGTGGGCACAGCAGGCCAAGAAGATCCCCGTCGGGCCGGGGCTGACCGACGCGGAGATCGACCGGGTGGCCGCCGAGGTGGGGGTGGCGCTGCCCGCACAGCTCGAGTTCCTGCTGCGCAGCGGTTACCCGACGGGCGGTTCGTGGCATGAGTGGCGTGCGGATCCCGCCGGAGTTGTCAAGTACGGCAGGGCGCGGCTGCGGAAGACGCTGGAATTCGACGTCGAGCACAACGACGGCTACTGGGTGGCCGGGTGGGGAGCGCGACCGGCCGATCTCCACCTGGCGATCGAGCGGGCGTGGCGGTGGTGCGCACCTGGCCGCCACTGATCCCGTTGTACGGGCACCGGTGCGTGGTGGCCGACAGTACCGAGCAGGCGTCCGTGCTGAGCGTGTGGCAGTTCGTGGATTCCATCTGGTACGGCACGGATCTCGTCGACTGGATCGACCGCGAGTTCGGCATCACGGTTCCCGGTTACCAGGCGCCGCCGACGCGCCGGCTGGCCGGCTGGTCGGCCGCGTTCGACCTGTGACCACGCGCTGACGACCACGCACCGCGGAGCCGACGAGGTATGGCCGAACTCGAACGATATACGATAGATTAAATCTCGTGAAGGGCGAGAAGCGGTGACGGCCGCTGCGGTGCGGATCGGATGCGGCGCCGGATACGCGGGCGATCGGCTGGAGGCCGCGGCCGAGCTGGCCGAGCGCGGCGAGCTCGACTACCTGGTGCTGGAGTGCCTGGCGGAGCGAACCCTGGCACTGGCCTATGCGAGGAGGCGACGGGACCCATCGCTCGGTTACGACGCCGGCCTGCCGGCCCGGATGGAGACCCTGCTGCCCACCTGCGCCAAGGGAACCACGCTGGTCTCCAATCTCGGCGCGGCCAACCCGCGTGGCGCGCTGGACGCGACCGTGGAGATCGCCGGCCGGCTCGGGTTGACCGGGATGCTGGTCGGCGCGGTCGACGGCGACGACGTGCTCGAGCGGCTCGACGGCCTGGACCGCACCGTATGGGAGACCGGCCGGCCGCTCGGCGAGGCACTAGGTGAGGTCGACTGGGCACACGCCTACCTCGGTGCGGACGCGCTGCTGCCGGCACTGCGGGCCGGCTGCCGAGTGGTGCTGGCCGGCCGCATCGCCGACCCGTCGCTCTTCGTCGCCCCGCTCGTGCACCAGTTCGGTTGGGCCGCGGACGACTGGCACCGGCTCGGCCGCGGCACCATGGTCGGCCACCTGCTGGAGTGTGGCTCCAGCGTGACCGGTGGCTACTTCGCGGAACCCGGTCGCAAGGACGTGCCCGACCTGACGAGCATCGGCATGCCGATCGCCGAGGTGGACCAGGACGGCACCGCGGTGGTCCGCAAGACACCCGGGACCGGCGGGCAGGTGTCGGTGCGCACCTGCAAGGAACAGTTGCTCTATGAGATCCATGATCCGGCGGCATACCTGACCCCGGACGTCACCGCCGACTTCTCGCACGCGGTGCTGGCGCCGGCCGGCGAGGACCGGGTGGCCGTCTCCGGCGGATCCGGCCGGGTCCGGCCGGACGAGTTCAAGGTGGTGATGGGCGTCCGGGACGGATTCATCGGCGAGGGCGAGATGTCCTACGCCGGACCGGGTGCGCTCCGCCGGGCCGAGCTGAGCGCCGAGATCGTCCGGGACCGGCTGCGTCGCCAGGGCGTGCGGTACACGGATCTGCGCACCGAGTTCATCGGGTACGACTCCGTGCTCGGCCCGATCGCCCGCCGGGCCGAGCCGCCCGAGCCGTTCGAGGTCCGGCTGCGCATCGCCGCGCGGACGACGACCGAGCACGCGGCGGCGATCGTCGGTGCGGAGGTGGAGGCGCTGACTATCACCGGCCCGGCCGGCGGGGCCGGCAAGCGGTCCTCGGTCCGGGCCGTGGTCTCGGTGCGTTCCACGTCGATCCCACGCTCGCTCGTGCACACCACCCTGCACACGGCGACCACCTGATTCCCTGCTGAGGAGATCGGCCATGCTGTTGCACGAGATCGCCCACGCCCGGGCCGGCGACAAGGGCGAGATCACCAACATCTGCGTGTTCCCGTACCGCGACGAGGACTACCCGCTGCTGGTGGAGCTGCTGACCGCGGAGCGGGTGGCGGCGCACTTCGCCGGAATCGTCACGGGCGAGGTGCTGCGCTACGAGGTGCCGACCGTGTGCGGACTGAACTTCGTCCTGCACGGAACGAGGCCCGGCGGGGTGTCCGCGGCTCTCGAACTGGACGCACATGGCAAGAGCCTGTCCTACGGCCTGCTGCTGATCGACCTCGACCTACGGAAAGGCTGAGCGAATGGCTCGTATCCAGTACCCGGACCTTGGCGGCGACCCGGAGATCCGGGCCGCCGCCGAGGCTGTCGACAAGGCCAGGGACGGTGCGCTGCCGAACCTGTACCGGATGTTGCTGCACGAGCCATCTCTCGCCACGACCTGGCTGCGGCTGGGCAGCTGGCTGCGCTACCGCGGACGGCTCGACGACCGTACCCGTGAGCTGATCATCTGCCGGGTCGGTGCGCGCACGCGGTCGGCATACGAGCTGCACCACCACTCCCCACTCGTGCTGGCCGCCGGCGTCAGCCAAGCCCAGCTGGACGCGCTGGACCACCCCGAGCCGCCGCGCGGGCTGTTCACCGACCGGGAGCGGGACCTGATCCACTACGCCGACGCGGTGCTCGCCGCCGCGGTGACCGACCGGCACACCACGGCGGTGCGGCGGTGGCTGGCTGATGCCGAGCTGGTCGAGCTGACCGGCCTGGTCGCCTACTACCTCGCGGTGTCGCGGTTCCTCGCCGCGATGGCGGTGGAGGTGGAGGCAGTCCACTGAGCCGCCCTTTTCGGACGGACCGGCCGCGTGGTCATCTTGTCCACAGTGGACATTGCTTCGCAGGGCCAGCGCGGCTTGACCACCGTCAGACCAGGTCGGCGGGCAGAACCTGCTCGGTCAGCAGCCGGCGGGCGAGGTCGAGGGAGTCCTGCCGGGAATCGAGCAACCGCCAGCCGTAGTAGTAGGCGCAGAGGTAGGGGCTGTCGAGCCCGCGCGTGTCGGGGTCCTCGGTCAAGCCCCACCGTGCCAGGTACTCGCCTGTCTCGGTGTCGTCGCGGCCTTCGTCGTGGCGGAGCACGGCGTTGTGCCGCACGCCGAACAGGACGTTGCGCGCGCGGTGGATGGCGGCGAAGTCGCTGCCATCCGGCCGGATTCCGCGTGGGCCAAGGATGTTGTCGGTCAGCCAGGCCTGTGCCTCGTCGTCGGGGAAGACGAGTTCTTCCGCGTGCAGGGCGAGTCCTTCACTGAGCACGAACGGCGGCGCCGGGGCGAACCGCACACTCTGCTCGAAGTGGCCGCGGTCGGTCAGGTGGATCTCTTTGAGCACCTGCTCGGCGATGTGTCCCGGATGGCCCTCGTGCGTGACGACGTAGAGGAGGTCGGCGAGGTTGAACGGACGATCGCCGCCCAGCAGGATGGTGGAGTCCAAGCCGCCGTGATGCCAGCCGGCCCCGACGTAGCGAACGCCGGGAACCACCTCACAGCGAACCCTTTCCCCGTCGGGCAGCGGAGCGATCCGCTCGTGGGTGCGCGCCCTGCTCTCGTCGACCGCACGTGCCACGAGGTCGGGGAGCTGGTCGAGCCGCTCGCGCGGGAGCGAGTGTGCGGCGCGCCAGTCCCGCAGCCGCTCGGCGAGCGAGCCGACGGTCTTCGGCAGTGCCCGGTCCAGCTCGTCGTGCGCCCGCTCGAACACTGTCTCCGGCACCATGCCGACCTCGATGCCGAGGCAGTCGCGGATCAGGTCGGGCATGGTGGGGCGGGCGCCGTTCTCCTGGCGGGTGAGCGCGCGGATCGCCCGCACGTGCGCGGCGAGGTAGGTGCGGCGCGGCTCGTCGAACGGCAGGTCCGCCGCCAGCTCCTCGGCGTCGTCGACGAGCCGCCCAGCCGGCCGCGGCTGCTCGCCGGCGACCCGCGCACGCCACTCGTCGGGCCCGTAGTAGTCCACCCAGGCCCAGCCGTTGTCGGCCAACCTACGGTCCAGGCGAAGAATCAGCATCGCGTAGGCGTGCAGCCACTCCTGCTCCGTCACGGCGCCACGATACCGCGCGACGCCGGCGGGACCGTCCGAGAAAGTCCTTTATGGACGGACCGCGCGCGTGCGGTCACCGTGGGGAGAGTCGGATGACCGGGTACTCCCGGTCGGACTTGCTTTGGTACGTCGCGATGCGGGGCTGGGCGGCGGCGATGCGCTGCCATGCCTGCTCACGGTCGGCGCCGTCGAGCTGGTGCGGAGTCACCGGCATGGCGTCGCGGCCGGGCAGCTCGATCGACGCCCGCTCAGGGTGCGCCATCAGATTGCCGTGCCAGTCCGGGTGCTGGCTCCCACCGCCCGATGCGACGATCAGCCCACCACGGATCTTGCGGTTCATCCGGGCGTTCATCTTCCACTGCATCCACCGTGACAACACCCCGGGCGTACCGGCCCTGCACTTGCCCGCCTGCTGTTTCTGTTCCACTGGCCACCTCTCGCAATCGCGCCGAAGGTGCTGCTGCTCGACGAGGCTTTGGCCGGGCTGAACCCGGCGGAGACCGACAACGCGGTCGCGGTGATCCGCCGCATCCATGCCACCGGCATGTCCATCGTCATCGTCGAGCACCTGCTGCGGGTGGTCGAAGCACTGTCCACACGGGTCGTCGTGCTCGACCGAGGATCGTGCCTGGCCGACGGCGACCCCGAGACCGTGCTGGCCGACCCCGCCGTCGTCGCCGCCTACCTGGGAAGGCACGCACATGCTTGAGATCAGGCAGCTGGACGCGTTCTACGGCGACGCAC
Source organism: Actinophytocola sp. (assembly GCF_050699935.1). NCBI lineage: Bacteria > Bacillati > Actinomycetota > Actinomycetes > Pseudonocardiales > Pseudonocardiaceae > Actinophytocola > Actinophytocola sp. The sequence continues at coordinate 112,783 of NZ_JBOHGB010000005.1, read as the reverse complement.
AAGCACTGTGGAGCGTCTCCCTCGACGTCGGCACCGGTGAGACGGTCAGCCTCATCGGTGCCAACGGCGCCGGGAAGTCCACGCTCGTGGCATCGGTCGCCGGCCTGCACGCCTCGGTCCGGGGCCACATCGACATCGGTGGCATCGACGTGGTCGGCCTGCCGGCCCACCGGGTCTGCGCACACGGCGTGGCCGTCGTCCCCGAAGGGCGCCGCAGCTTCGGCCACATGTCCGTGCACGACAACCTCTGCCTCGGCGCCTACCGCCGCACGGCTCGGGCCAGGTACCGGCAGACCCTGGCCGAGGTGTTCGAGCTGTTCCCGCGGCTGTCGGCCAGGTCCACGCAACTGGCCGGCAGCCTGTCGGGCGGCGAGCAGCAGATGCTGGCCATCGGCCGCGCCCTGATGGCCCAACCGAGCCTGCTGCTGCTGGACGAGCCGTCCCTCGGCCTCGCCCCAGTCGTGATCGACGAGGTCTTCGAGGCCATCACCGCCATCAACCGGAGCGGGGTGAGTGTGCTGCTCGTCGAGCAGGACATCGACCGCGCCCTGGAGATCTCCACCCGCGGCTACCTGGTCGCCGAAGGGCGGATCATCACCGGCGCCCCGTCGGATCAGCTACGTCACGACAAGGACGTGCGCCGCGACGTACTGGGTGTCTGAGAGCCGACGCCGCCACACGAGACGAGGCGTTCGGGGTGACCCCACTTGGGCTGACAGGCGTCGGGGTGGTATCACGTGCGGGCGTCGCGGGGTGGTTTCGGTGATCGGGAAGGTGATCTGAATGGCACGGAGGCGAAAGGTGCTGGCGGCCGGGATGGCCGGGCTGTTCGGGGCGCTGTCGTGGCCGGGCCGCACCGCGCAGGCCTCGGTCCCGCCGGTCCGGCTCGACCAGCTCACGCTGGTCAACCTGTCGCATGTCAACGACCCGGCCACGACCAACGTGTTCCCCGGTGATCCGGCGTTCTCCCTGGAGACCATCGCCACGATCCCGGAGGACGGCTACTTCCTGCAGTTCGTCCGCGAGGGCGAGCACACCGGCACGCACTGGGGTGCCCCCGGCCACTTCAATGAGGGTGCGGTACTGGCCGACCAGATGGACCCCGGCGACCTGTTCCTGCCCGCGGTGAAGATCGACGTCCGGGACAAGGCCTCGGCCGACCCCGACTACGCCCTGACGATCGGGGACATCAAGGCGTGGGAGCGCCGGCACGGCCGGATTCCCAACGACTCGATGGTCGTGCTGTGGACCGGTTGGGAGTCCCGCTGGGGCACCCCGGCGTTCCCGAACCTCGACGAGAACGGCGTGATCCACCAGCCCGGCTTCTCGATCCCGGCGGTGCGCTGGCTGATCGACACCGGCCGCCTCGGGCGCCGGGGCGGCACCGGCATCGACACGTTCAGCCCGGACGTCGGCATCGACGAGACGTACACCGTGTCGAAGCTGGTCTACCAGCGGCGCCGGATCAGTCTGGAGATCCTGGCCAACCTGGCCAAGCTGCCGGCCACCGGCGCCTGGGTGCTCGCGGGCGGCCCGATCAACCGCAACGGGTCGGGCTCGACGGCGACGATCTTCGGCCTGATCCCGCGCGGAGTGGACTAGCTGGGGGAAACCGCGAGCCGCAGTGCGGACAGCGGGCCGGGGCGACCGAACCGGTAGCCCTGGGCCATCGTGCAGCCCGTCTGGGCGAGCAACGCGGCCTGCTCGGCCGTTTCGATGCCTTCGGCCACGACCACGAAGTCGAGTTCGGCACCCAGGCTGACCAGCGAACGGCACAGTGCGACGTCCCGGTCCGGCCGCACGCCCGTGGTCAGGGCCCGGTCCAGCTTGATCAGGTCGACCGGCAACGCGTGCAGGCAGGTCAGCGAGCTGTACCCGGCGCCGAAGTCGTCGAGCGCCACACGCACGCCGAGTTCCTGTAGCCGGCGGATCGCCTCGGCCCCGGCGGAGAGGTCGAGCACCGGTACCGTCTCGGTGATCTCGACGACGAGCCGGTCGGCGGGCAGCCGGTGCCGGGCCAGTGCCGCGGTGATGCTCTGCTCCAACGTCGCCGTGCCCAGACGGCTGGCGCAGACGTTGACGTGCACGGCCAGATCCAGCTCGGCGGCGGTGACCTCGCGGCAGGCAAGATCCAGCGCCAGCGCGTCCAGCTCGGCGCCGAGCCCGGCGGATTCGGCGGCACGGACGAACGTGTGCGGCGGGATCTGGGTGCCGTCCGGCGCGGTCCACCGGGACAGCGCCTCCACCGCGACCGGGGCGTCGTCGCCCAGCCGGACGATCGGCTGGAACTCCATGGCGAAGCCGTCCGGCACGCCGCCCTGCGCGCGCCGCAGGGTCGTCGTGAAGTCGGGCAGGCCGTCATGCGACGCCCGGTACACCACGGTGGTGTCCTTGCCCAGCCGCTTGCCCGCGTACATCGAGGTGTCCGCCCGGCCGAGCAGGAGGTCCGACGTGACGAGCGGCTCGTCGGGATCCAGGACCACCAGGCCCATGCTGGCGCGGACGGCGACCTGGGTGCCGTGCACGGCGAACGGCCGCCGCAGCGCACCGCGGATCCGGTCCGCGACTGCCTGCGGCGCGTCGACCTCCCCTTCCAGCAGGATCGCGAACTCGTCGCCGCCGAGCCGGGCAACGGTGTCGGACGACCGCACGCAGCCGAGCAGCCGCTGCCCGACCGCGCGCAGCACGACGTCACCGCCGGCGTGGCCGAACTGGTCGTTGACCTCCTTGAAGTCGTCCAGGTCGACGAAGATCAGTACGAGCGTGCCGACCGTGCCGGCGCCGTCCGCGACGGCACGGTCGAGCCGGTCCGCGAACAGAGTCCGGTTGGCGAGGCCGGTCAGTGGATCGTGGAACGCCTGGTGCGCCAGCTGTTGTTGACCTTCGTACACCCGCCGCAGCAGCAGCCGGTTGTCGAGCAGCGACAGCAGCTGCCGAGCCAGCACGAGGAAGATCACACAGACGCCGACGGAGACCTCGACCCCGTCCGGCCCGTCGCCGAACAGCAGCTGGCTGCTGATCAACAACGCCACCGCGGTCACCGGCACGTAAGGCACGGCCAGCTGCCACCAGTCCACTCCGACCGTCTGGCTTTCGCTCGCTCGCCGGCTGGGCCCGGCCAGCAGGCCGTAGGCGATGAGCACCGGCCCGAGGACGAACCCGGCGTCGGCCCAGGGCTTCATGCTCTCCGCGCCGATGCTGACCAGATACGCGAAGATGCTGTCGGAGCAGGCCAGCGCCACGATCCCGGCAGCGAGCAGCAGCAGGTTGGCCCGGTACGGCCGATCCACGCGATCGAAGACCACCAGCAGCAGCGCCACCACGACCAGGACCAGGTCCGACAGCGGGTAGGCGATGGCCACCGCCCAGGCGAGCGCGTCCGGACCGGATGCCCGCACCACCGCCCCGAGCGCCGCCGTCCAGGTCAGGATGAACAGCGAACCGGTCACGACCAGCCCGTCGATCACCACGGCAGCGCCGAAGTGCGCGTTCCATTGCCGTGGCAGCCAACGCTGACCGTCTGGCCGTTCCCGCGCGCGGGCGAGCACGAATAGGCCCGCGAGCGCGAAGCCCGGAAGCGTCAGGTAGCCCACGTCGGCAAGCGACGGCGAGGGCAGGCCCCGGCCGTCGATGAGCTGGTGCCAGGACCAGATGATCTGCCCGCCGGACCAGCCGGCCATGCCCAGGCCGATCAGCAGCCGCCACCATCGCTGCGCCCCGCGCATCCGGCGGGCGACGAGCCAGCCGCAGACGACCGCGGTCACCCCGCCGCCCAGCTGCATCGCGTTGTCGATCCACAGTGCGAACCGGTCGCCCCAGAGCGCCAGGCCGTTCACCGCGATCAGGGCCGCAAGGACCACGATCAGCAGGACGGCCAACTGGTACCGCCGATCCTTCATGACACCTCGAATGTCATCCGCCCCGTCCAACGTGCGTCATGGTCACGTGCGTCGGCCCGCCTGAGCACACTACCCCAGTCGGACATCTCGCGACCCGGCCTCGATACCTCCGCACGATCGAACTTCTCGAGCTCATCGTCGGAAATGGACGGCTCAGCGGTAACGTCGATCCGTCCATTGGGGATCCACCCGGTGACCGACTGGTGGCGCGGAATCATACCTAGAACGTGTTGATGCGCAGCTGCAGCCAGTCGTCGCGATGCTCGATGTTCAGTGCGGACGTACTGAACACGAGATTTGTATCGGGAATACCGCCGGTGTAGGCAAGCAGCAGCTGCCCGGCCGTGGTGGATTGGAACTCCGGATCGCGGTAACGCACTCCGACATGGTCCAGGTCAAGCCCCAGCAGCACGTCGGCGGCCGATCGGCGGTCAGGCTCGGGCACGAGAGCGCCAGCAAAACCGCGCGCGATGTCGAGACCAAACGGATTGATACCGAACTCGCCGCCGAGCGCCCAGGTCTCCCGCAAACTCAGCTCAGCCCGCTGGATCCGATCGCGATCCCCGAGCGTGAACCGCAGAGCGACGTCCTCGGAGAAGTTGCCCGGCGATACCCGGACCTCATCCCCATCGCGCGCGATCTCGTGCAGACCGAAGAACGACCACAGATCCGTGCTGGGCAGATCCGCGAACCGGACCGCGCCGCCCTCGCCGCACACCTCGGACCACAGGTTCGGGAACACGTGCAGACCGATCAGCACCCGAGCCAGTTCAGCGGTCGTCACCGACCACGTGTCCTCGTCGTGTTCCTGGGCGTCCACACCGGCGGCATTCTGGTGCCGGCACAGCAATGAATCCCTCGGCACGGGTCGGTGTAAACAATGCGGTCGCCATGCTGGCCCACCAGGTTTACGACGTGGCCGGTACGTCCGTCGTGCACGAACGCCACAATCGAGGTGTCACCGTGAGCTAACAACTCCTCGATCCGACGCATCACGTCCGCCAGCGACAGTTCAATGACGACCGGGATGCCCTCGGTTCCGGCCGGTGGACGTCCAGCGACGAGTACACACGCCATGGGAATCCCGAACATGGTGAACGTCGTGTGCCAAGCCTGCCCGATCGTCCGGCCACCCTGGCCAGAACCGTATCGCTCCGGATCCTCCCCCTGCACGTGCCGCGCCGCCAGCTCCAACGCCTGAACCCAACCCGGCCGCCTATCGTTCTCGTTGGGTTCGACGGTTACCTCACGACGGCGAGTCACCAAGGACTTCAGTTCGCAACGTGATGCTGCTGTAGCCGTTCAGCCGGATTCGCCATGTGCCCCGCTTGTGGCGCGACGCACCGCTACGCGTTACTGATCGGTCCGGCCGAGGAAACACTCGTGTTCGCCGGAAACCAGGAAACGACCATCACACTGCTCTGCCCCCGCACGAGGAAACAGTACTCCGGCCAGATCGTCATCGGCTCCAACGAACGTTTCATCAAGATCGCGGACCCGTTCGCGCAGACCGAGCCCGACGCCGCCGACGAACCGGACGCCGAGTACGAGGCCTGGGCCGCCGCGTCCCGCCGAACCGCGCTCGACTACAGCCGCTCGATGCTCACGGCATCCTCCGCGGCGATCCCCGTCTACTTCGCCGTTCTCGACTACCTGGGGCAGGCCAACGGGTTCGCCGCCATCCCCGGCGTGCTCTTCCTCATCGCCGCGGCGGCGTTCGCGATCGCCCAGCGTCCTCGGCTGCAGGCCACCAGCCGGACCACGTTCGCCGAAACACGGGCCCGAGCGCTGCGCCGGATCAACGGGCTCGCCACCTCGGGTACGGCCCTCTTCCTGCTCGCGACGGCGGGCTCGGTCGCCACGTTCGCCGCGACCTTGTGGTAGCCAGCCGACCCATCGTGGCAGGGTAGCCTGCGATCATGCCGGACGCCGAAGACGATGAGTGGGGCTCGTTGGTGGAGGCGGCCGGGGAGCTCGGGCTGGGATCGGACGCGGTGCCACGGGTGGTGCGGCGGCACGTCGTGGTGGACGGGGGGCGGCGGGTCAGCATCGTGCGATGGGGCGAGGCGCCGCCCGAGGTGGTGTTCCTGCACGGCGCGGGGCAGAACGCGCGCACCTGGGATCTCGTCGCCCTGGCGTTGGGGCGGCCGGCCCTGGCGTTGGACCTTCCCGGACACGGGCGCTCCGACTGGCGCGACGACCACGACTACTCCCCCGCCCGCAACGCCGAGGCGGTCGCCATCGCCCTGACCGCCCCGTTCGACGGGATGCTCGAGCCGGTCGGGCCACTGCCGCTGGTCGGCATGTCGCTCGGCGGGCTCACCGGTCTGCGGCTCACCGTGTCGCATCCGGACCTCGTGCGCCACCTGACCGTCGTCGACATCACGCCCGGCGGCCTGTCCCGGCTCACCGCCATGTCCAGGGAGCAGCGGTGCACCGTCGCCCTCACCGACGGCGCGGAGTACTTCGACTCCCTCGAGGACATGGTGGAACACGCGGTGCTCGCCTCGCCGCGGCGGTCGGCGAACGCGGTGCGCCGAGGTGTGGGGCACAACGCCCTGCGGCTGCCCGACGGCTGGTGGCGGTGGCGCCATGACATCACCGGCCTGCGTACCAGCCGGCTCACCGACCGCACACCGCTGTGGGCCGACGTGTCCGCCCTGCGGGTGCCGGTCCTGCTGGTCCGCGGCGGCGACAGCCCGTTCGTGGCCGACGGGGACGTGGCGGCCTTCCGGCAGCGCTGTCCCGCGGTGCGGGTCGAGGTCGTTCCCGGCGCGGGCCACGCCGTGCAGAGCGACCGGCCACGCGAGCTCGCGACCTTGATCGACGAGCTGGTCCTCGGCGACCGGTAGCCGAGAACCAGCTCGTCAGTCTGATGTAGACAAGGCGAGGACGGGACCGGTCAGGGTTGCTCGACCGGCACGGTCACCGCGGCGGTGCCGCCGAAGCTCGGCACGAACACTGAGTGGGTGCCCGGTCCCCCCGACACGGCGATCAGGAAGTCGCTCGGGCTGTCGGCCAGTGCCGCGACCCTCGTCGTGTTCCCCGGCCCGAACCACACCGGCCGGCGGCGAGACAGGAACCGTTCGATCCGCTCGGCGGAGAATGCGGCGAGCGGGATCCGGGCGTTCTGGAAGAAGTACTCCTGCAGCGACGCGCGGGTGAAGCCCTCGCGGGCGAGCAGCGTCGCGTGCTCGGGAGCAAGCACGACCAGGGGCTCGGTGCGCGGGAACTGGTGGTGGTTGGAGCCCGGCGTGCACATACAGCCCACGAACGTCTTGAGCAGCCCGGTCGACGAGACGCTGGCCGGGTCGTTCATGTTGTGCGTCCCCTCCGCCCCGAACACCGTCACCGCGCTGTCCGCCGCGGCCAGGCCCCGCGAGACGTGGAACGGCTCCCACGGACTCGCCGACTCGTTCTCGGCGAGGCAGAACGTGTACTTGCCCGGGTTGCCGAAGGTCGCGCGGTCGGTCACGCCCGGCACGCACCGTCCGATGGTGATCAGGACCAGCCGCAGCGCGCGGCCGATGGTGGCGTTCGCCCGGTTGCCCTGGCCCATCGCGTTCGTGCCGGCGTTCATCCCGATCTTCGCCGCGACCGGCCCGTTGACGAGGATCATCGGGCCGACAGGGTGGGTCGTCGCCTGCAGCGCGTGCAGGTTGAAGGCCGGGTCGACGACTCCCTTGACCGCGGCCACCACCACGTCGAAGTACTCGGGCGAGCATCCGGCCATCACCGCGTTCACCGCGATCGCCCGCAGCGTCGCCACCCCGTACCCCGTGGCCACCGTGCCCACCACCTCGTCGGCCCTGGCCGCGTGCCGGCCGAGCATCGCGGTGATCCGCTCCTCGGTGGGCGCGACGATCGGCAGGCCGTCGCTCCAGTTGTTGGCCTGGTAGAGCTCGTCGATGGCGGCCTGGTCCCGCTCCACCACGAGCAGCTCGGCGTCGCCGGTCTCGGCGGGAGCGTCCGTGGGAGCGGTGGCGGCGGGCGCCGCGGCACGGTCGGCCACGCCGAGCAGGGCCTCGCGCACCGCGATCGCGGACTTGGCGCCCCGGGCGCGGATCACCTCGAACGGCAGGTCCCCCACCGGATGCTCGACCGCCACCATCGGCAGATCCGGGTAGCCGAGGCTCCTGGACACGTGTTGTCCGATGTGGATGAACGGGGTGGTCACGATCAGCGCCGCCGGGATGCCGAAGTCCGAGGTCACGGTGATCGCGTCGTGACAGGTCCATGAGGTGCACGAGCCGCAGTTGCCGACGGCGAGGATCGCGGCGTCGCAGTTCTCCTTGATGGTGCGCAACTCGTCGTCGTTCATCGGTCGCGACGCGATCTGCTTGGGCACCATGACCCGGCGCTCGGCCGGGATGTCCAGCTCGTCGGCGATGCCGGTGAGCAGAGCGAGAGCGCCCGGCTTCCCGTTGTCGACGAGAGCGACGGTCGTGCTCTCCCACGACCGGCGCAGACCACTGGCCACGACGCGCTCCGCGCTCCGCGCCGGTCCGGTAGGCCGGTAGACCGAAATCTTGTCGCCCATGACAATACCGCCCTCATCTTTTGATTCTCATCTGATGCAACTATGCTCTTGTCAGTTGCAACTCAATGGAAGTATTGGAGCCGCCGTGGGCGGCTGTCAATGTCGTGCGCGCATCGAGAGGGAGGCCTCGTGAGTCAGGCCGCGGTCAAGGCGCTCGACCTGATGGACGTCGTCGCCCGAGCCGGTGCGCCGGGCCTCTCCTCCACCGAGGCGGCAGCGGCGGCCGAGCTGGACAAGACAACCGCCTCACGGCTGCTGGCGATGCTCACCCAGCGCGGCTGGCTCGTGCGCGATCCGGCGAGCCGGCGGTACTTCCCGGGCCGGGTGCTGATCGAGGTCGCCCACGCCACCGGGTTCGCCGAGCGGGTCCCGTCGACGGTGCACGACGTGCTGCGCGCACTGCAGGAGCAGTCCGGCGAGACGGTCGCCCTGCACCAGTTGGCCGGCCGGGTGCGGCTGTGCGTGGCCGGGTTCGAGAGCCGGGAGGAGGTGCGCTCGGCGTTGCAGGCCGGCGAGACCCGGCCGCTGGACCGCGGCGCGTCCAGCCGGGTGATCCTGGCTTTCTGCCCCGAACGGCTGCGCGCCCAGGTCATGGCGGAGCAGGCGGACGACGCGGCCCGGACGCTGCTCGCGGAGCAGCTGCGCTGGATCGTCGAGCACGGCTACCTGTCGATCGAGTCGGCGGACGTCGGCGGCAGCGGGGCGATCGCCGTGCCGCTGTTCCACGGCCCGGACATCTACGGCGCGATCGCGATCGCCGGGCCGGCAAGCCGGTTCGTCCGGGAACGCCGGCAGGCGATGGTGCCGGCTCTGTTCCGCGCCGGCCGAGACGTGAGCGAGTCGCTGAGTAAGCCACCCGGCAGGTACGTCCACTGGCCGGTCCCTGGCTGATCGCTCGATCCGGACCGATCCGGGGCAGCGCAGGTCACGGCCACGGTTGACAGTGCCTCCGCCGCAATCATAAGCTCACTCCATGAGTTGGCCGTTTCATGTAGTGAAACGTGATGGTTGGGCCGGCGAGCCGTGAGTCGCAGCGGCCTGGTCCTCGTCGATCTTCAGCGCGAAGTCCTGGGCCGCGTCGGGGACCGGGACGTGCTGCTCGGCGCGTGCCGGGCGGCGATGGAGTCCTTTCTCGGCAAGGCGCTGCCGGTAGTGCTGGTCCGGGTGGTGCGCCGGGCGGACGGCTCAGATGCGCCGGTCGGCCCCGGCCTGCGCACCGGCGCCGGGCCGCTCGGCCTGGTCGAGGGGACCGATGGCGCGGAGCTGGTGACCGAACTCGCCGACCTGCGCCCGCGCTGCCACGAGGTGATCAAGCGGCGGCGCGGTGCGTTCACCGGAACCGATCTGGACGTGCTCTGCCGTGGCCTCGCGGTGGACACGTTGTTCGTCGGCGGGGTCGACACCGTCCTCGGCGTGGAGAGCACGGTCCGCTCGGCGTACGACCTCGGCTACCGCGTGGTGGTACTCGCCGACTGCTGCCGCGGTGCCGACCAGGCCGACCATTCCTGGACGCTCGACCGTGTCCTGCCCCGGATGGCCACCGTGGCCACGAGCACGCAGCTCGATGAGCTGCTCGAGACCGCGGAGCAGATCCGCGTGAGCAACCGGCCCTGAGCCGGGAGAAATCCGCAACACCCACCAACGGCGGAGGAGACACGATGCGGGTTCACTTCATGCGCGGGCAGGCAGCGGTGGTGGCCATCATCGCCGCCGGCGCGCTGCTCGCCGCCTGCGGCGACGGTGACGACCAGGCGGCCCAGTCCGACCTCGCGGCCAAGACCGGCGCCGATCTGGTCACCGCGGCCGAGGAGGAGGGGAAGGTCGTCTGGTACACGTCCATCCCGACCGAGACCGCCGAGGCCGTGGCCGCGGCGTTCGAGAAGAAGTATCCGAAGATCGACGCCGAGGTGGTCCGGGCCGTCACCTTCGACCTCTACCAGCGACTGCTCACCGAGAACAACGCCGGCCAGCACCTCGCCGACGTGTTCAACCCGTCCGACTTCGGCGTGATCTCCGACGCCCGGGACAAGGGCATGCTGGCGAAGTACGTGCCGGAGAGCATCAAGGGAGCCGTCGACGAGCGGTTCATCGACCCCGACGGGTACTGGTGGTCGGCGCGCATCTCCACGGTCGGCATCGTCTACAACACCGAGGCCGTGCCACCCGAGCGCGCACCGTCCACATGGGACGACCTGACCGACCCGTACTGGGCCGGCGGCAAGCTCGGTTTCACCGACCCGCGCGAGGTCGCCATCGGGTACGCCGCGTTCTGGGAGATGGCACAGGAGCCGGCGATCGGTGAGGAGTTCTTCGCGAAGCTGGGCCAGAACGCCAAGCCCCGCCAGTACAGCGAGGCCGGGCAGCAACTCAACGCGCTCACGACCGGCGAGCTGTCCTGCGCGGTCATGGTGGACTACCGGGGCTGGGAGCTGATCGGCGAAGGCGCCCCGGTGAAGATCGTCTACCCGGAGGAGGGGGTCGGGTACGGGACCGACTTCGACGCGGTGCTCGCCGAGGCGCCGCACCCGTACGCGGCGCGGCTGTTCGACGAGTTCCTCGGCACCGAGGAGGGCTCGAACGAGATCGCCCGCTACGGCGGCTACATGAGCCGTCCGGAGGCCGAGCTCTACCCGCCGGGTGTGCCGCGCCCGACGCTGAACGAACTCAACCTGCTGACGGCCGACTTCCCCCAGATGGCGAAGGAGTCCGAGGACTTCGGCGAGAAGTGGGCAGGCTGGACAGAATAACCGTGTCGATGATGTCGACGGTCACCGAGTGGGTCCGGTTCAGCCAACGCCGGATCACCCTCGTCCTGTCCGTCCTCGTCCTCGTCGTCCTGGTCGTCGCGCCGCTCGGGATGCTCACCGTCGGAAGTTTCCTCGACGAGCCTCCCGGGCAGGCGTCGGCGGTCACCCTGGACAACTACGGCGAGGTCGTCGGCAAGGACTTCGCCGAGCTGCTCGGCAACAGCGTGCTCATCGCCGTCGGCAGCACGCTGTTCGCGATGCTCCTGGGCGCGGCGCTGGCGGTCACGATGGTCCGCACCGACCTGCCGTGGCGTCGCTTCTTCGGCGCCGCGGTGTTGGTGCCGGCCTACGTCACGCCGTTCATCGGCGCGATCTGCTGGACCGTGCTGCTCTCCCCCGACGTCGGCTACATCAACAACTGGCTCGCGGCCCTCGGCGTCGGGCCGCTGAACATCTACTCGATGCCCGGGATCATCTGGGTGCTGGGGCTGTATCTCACGCCGGTGGCGTACCTGTACCTGTTGCCCGCGCTGCTGCGCCTGGACCGGTCCTTCGAGGAGGCGGGCAGGGCGACCGGGGCCACCATGCGGCAGACCGCGCGGCACGTCATCCTGCCGCTGCTTCGACCGGCCGTGCTCTCCGCCGCGCTGATCATCCTGGTGCAGGCGATCGGCGACTTCGCGGTGCCCGCGGTGCTCGGCCGGCACGCGGGGGTCGAGGTGATCACCACGGAGATCGTGCGGATGACCGGCTCGTATCCGGCCGACCCCAACGGCGCGGCGGTGTTCGGGATCGTGCTCGCCGTGGTCACCCTGCTGGTGCTGGGAATCAACCACCTGCTGATACGCCGCGCCGACTTCACCACGATCACCTCGCGCGGGGTGCAGCTGGCCACCTCGAAGTCGCGCACGTGGCGGGTGGTCGGCACGGCGGGCGTCGCGCTGTACCTCTTGGTGGCGATCGTGCTGCCGCTCGGCGTGATGCTGGTGGCGTCGTTCCAGCCGTACCTGACCACCGACTTCACCTCGGTCGGGCTCACCTTCGCCAACTACGAGTACGTCGCCTCGTTCCCGGCGATCGGCCGGGCCATCCGGAACAGCGTGGTGCTCGCACTCGGTGCCGCGGTCACCACCACGTTGCTCGGCGTCCTGCTCGGCTACCTCATCGCCCGGGCCGGGGTGCGCGGCGCCGGAGTGGTGAACTATCTCAGCACGTCGCCGCTGGCCATCCCGCACACGGTGTTCGGCCTCGCGATGCTCTGGACCTGGGTGACCATCCCGGTCGGGATCTACGGCAGCCCGTGGATCCTGTTCATCGCCTATGTCGGCCTGTTCCTGCCGTTCTCGGTCATTCCAGCGGTGGCGGCCTTCCGGCAGGTCGACCCGTCTCTCGAGGACGCCGCGCGCCTGTTCGGCACCACCTGGCTCGGCGCCGTCCGCAAGGTCGTGATCCCGCTGATCGCCCCCGCCCTGTTGTCCGGCGCGATCATCGTGATCTACCACGCGGTGCGCGAGCTGTCCGCGTCGATCCTGTTGTACACGCCCAACAACGAGGTCATCTCCGTGTCGATGTTCTCCATGTTGTCGGAGGGGCGCTACGTGCAGGTGTTCGCGCTCTCGGTCGTCAACGTCGGGCTGGTGCTGGCGCTGGTCGCCGTGTCCAATGTGGTCGGACGCCGGTACCGAGCCACGACGGAGTCGCTGTGAGGAATGGTTGAGGAGTGAGCTGTGACCGTCGCCATCGAAGTCGTGGACCTGTGTAAGCGATTCGCCGAGACCGTGGCGCTGGACGGCGTCTCCTTCGAGGTCCCCGACGGCGAGGTGCTCTCGTTGCTCGGACCGAGCGGATGCGGCAAGACCACGACGCTGCGCTCGATCGCCGGCCTGGAGACACCGGACGACGGGATCATCCGGATCGGCGGTGCCGAGGTCGTCCGCAAGGGACGCAACGTGCCGCCCGAGGAACGCGGGCTGTCCATGGTGTTCCAGCAGTACGCTCTGTGGCCGCACCTGGACGTCAAGGGCAACGTGATGTTCGGCCCGCTGATGCGGCACAAGGGCAAGGCCGAGGCGCACGAGCGGGCGAAGCGGGCGCTGGAGATGGTGAAGCTCTGGCACCAGCGCGACCGCCGGATCGCCCAGCTGTCCGGTGGGCAGCAGCAACGGGTGGCGCTGGCCCGGGCGCTGGCGCTGGAACCGAAGGTGGTGCTGCTCGACGAGCCGCTGTCCAATCTGGACGCCAAGCTGCGGGAGGAGACCAAGCTGGAGCTGATGGAGCTGCAGCGGGCGCTGGGCTTCACCGCGGTCTACGTGACCCACGACCAGGGCGAGGCACTGTCGCTTTCGGACCAGATCGTGATCCTCAACGACGGCCGGATCGAGCAGATCGGCGCGCCGGAGGAGATCTGGTCCGATCCGGCCAGCCGGTTCGTAGCCGAGTTCATCGGCGACTCCAACACGTTCGACGGCGTGCTGGAGCCGACCAGACCGGGCGAGCCGGGTCTGGTGCTGCGCACCACCTCCGGCATGCGGCTGGTCACCAACCTGCGGGGGCCGTTCGGCCCCGGGGACGAGATCACCGCGTTCGTCGCCTTCGACGACGTGGTGATCACCGAGACTGGCGACACGGCCCGCCACAACGTGGTGGCCGGCCACGTCCGCCTGACCAGCTTCCAGGGGTACTCCTCACTGGCCATGATCGAGGTCGGCGACGTGGTGGTGACCGCGCGGGTGCCCTCGCGCAGCCGGCTGCGTGAGGGAGCCGCGGTGTCCGTGGGGATTCCGCCCGACGCGATGAAGTGCTTCGGGGTCCACAACGGTCGGCAGGCCGTGGACGGCACCGTCGCGGCGGTGGGCTGAGATGGGGGCGGTCCCGGTCGCGCTGCTGCCCGGTGACGGCATCGGGCCGGAGATCGTCGAGGCCACGACCGCGGTGCTGGACGCCGCCGGCGCGGAGGTGGAGTGGCTGCCGGTGGTCGCCGGTGCGCGGGTCTTCGAGGAGACCGGCGAGGCGCTGCCGGCGGAGACGGTCGAGACCGCCCGTGCGGCCGGTGTGGTGCTCAAGGGCCCGATGGGTACGCCACGGCAGGGCTACCGCAGCCCGAACCAGCGGCTGCGCGACGCCATGGGCACGTTCGCCAACGTCCGGCTCGCCCGATCCTTTCCGCATCCCGCCACCCAGTTCCCCGGCGTCGACCTCACGCTGATCCGCGACGTGACCGAGGACTTCACCCAGGGCACGGCCCAACGACTCGCGGGTCCGGTGGGCGCGGAGCTCGCGGGGGTGGCGCTGCGGGTGACCACCCGCCCCGCGGTGGACCGGCTGGCACGGTTCGCCTACGACTGGGCGCGCGCACGCGGTAAGCACCGCGTGGCGATCGGGCACCTGGCCACGAGCCAGCGCGCCACCGACGGGCTGTTCGTGGAGACCGCGCTGGCCGCCGCGGCCGACGGGTTCACCGATCTCGACGTCACCGACGAGGCGATGGACCCGCTGTGCACCCACCTGATGCAGCACCCCGGCCGCTACGACGTCCTGCTGACCGGACACCTGTACGGCGGCATCCTGTGTGGCGTGCTCGCCGGGTTGATCGGCACCGTGGGCCTGCTCGCCGGCGCGGCGTTCGGCACGGCCGGCGCGATTTTCGAGGCAGGGCACGGAAACGTGCCGAAGTACGCCGGCCTCGACCGGGCCAACCCGGCAGCCTGCATCCTGTCCGGCGCGATCATGCTCGACCATCTCGGCCAGACCGAGGCCGCCAAACGGGTCCGCGTCGCGGTCGAGCGCACCATCGCCGAGGGGCGGCACACCACCCCCGACCTCGGCGGCACCGGCGGTACGCGGTCCTTCGCCCGCCGCTGCCGCGACCTCGCCGCCGGCTGACCCACGCGACCGGCCGGACAGTCCGGATAGGACAGCCGGCCCATCCTCAAGCCGGCTGGACCGGCACGGTGACCGCGCGGGTCATGCCGAACGTGGGGATCCAGGACGAGTGCTTGCCCTCGCCGCCGACCACGACGATCAGGAAGTCCGCCGGGTCGCCGACCACCGGCACGGTGGCGGTCTCGTCGTCCGTCGCGAGCCACGGTGCCCACGAGCTCAGCCCCCACTGCCCGCCACGGCGCAGATCGCGGATCGGGCGCCGGGCGTGCTCGAACAGGAACCGGCGCACGTCCCGCTTGCGCCACCCGTCGGCGGCGATCGTGGCGGCGTGGTACGGGGCGAGAGCCACCACGACCTCACCGTTGTGCTTGTAGATGTTGTTGGTCGCGATGGTCGACATGGCGTCGGCGACCGTGCGCAGGATGCCCTCGGCGTCGGTGTGCACGTGGTCGTTGATGTTGTGCTGCGACTCGGTGCCCACGACGGTCACCGTGCTCGTCCCCGCCGGGAAGCCGCGCTCGACGTGCAGCGGCTCCCACGGGCTACGTGCCTCGTTCTCGGCGACGCAGAAGCTGTACTTGCCGGGCGTGCCCTGCACCGCGCGGTCCTCGATCCCCGGCCGCGCGCCGCCGATGTTGACCAGGACGAGCCGAAGCGCCCGGCCGAGCGTGGCGTTCGCGCGGTGGCCCTGGCCGAACGCGTTGCGGCCGGCGTTCACGTCCAGCGCCGTGGCCAGCGGACCGTTCACGATCACCAGTGGGGAGGCCGGGTTGGTGGTGGTCTGGACCGACCCGAGCCGGAAGTCCGGGTCGCTCACCGCCCGGGTCGCCGCGACCACCAGCGGGAACAGCTTGGGCGGACAACCGGCCAGCACCGCGTTGACCGCCACCTTCGCCACCGTCGCGACACCCTGCCGGGGAGCCAGCACGCCCAGCGACTCCCCCGGGTCGAGGTCGGTGTGCGCGAGCATCTCCGCGACCGCGGCCTCGGTCGGCGGCAGTACCGGCAGACCGTCGGTCCAGCCGTGCCGGTACAGCAGGTCGTTGGCCCGGGCGACTTCTGCGACCCGGTCCGGGATCTCGATGCTGTCCGGGCCGCACTCGGCCAGCTCCCGCGCCGCGGCCCGCCCGACCGCGGCCTCGGCGTCCCCGGCCAGGTCCTCCCGCCGCGCCGTGAGCACGTGCATCACACCGTCCACTCCGGACTCGGCGACCCGGAGTACAGTGTCCCGGCCGGCCTCGGCGGTCGGCTCCAGCTCGACCAGCGGGATGCCCGGCATGCCGTGCCGGGCCAGCAGCAGCCGGCACGCATCCGCCACCTCGGCGCTGACCAGCAGCGCCACCGGGATGCCGCGGCGTTCCAGCTCGAGGGCGTCCATCGCCGTGCCGAACAGGGAGCCGCCGATCTCGGCGATACCGGCGACCACGCCGTCGCAGCCGGCGAAGTCGTCCAGGAATGGTGCGACGGTCGCGCTCTGCTTCTTCCGTCGCCGCACCGCCGTGCCGACGCCGACCCGCTCGGCCAGCAGCTCCTCGAGGCGGGCGAGCATCAGGTCCGACCCGGGCCGGGTGCTGTCGAGGAACCCCAGCCGGTACGGGCCGCTCCCGCCGGTGCGCTGGGCGATGTCCGCCCGGGACGCCTGCGCCGCCACGCCGATCGGGCTGAGCAGGCGCACGGTCGCGGTGGTGATGGGACCCTTGGCGGTCACGGGCTTCGCTCGCGCTTCGGCCGCAACACCCGTGCCGCTTCGGCTTCGTTCATCCGCAGCTCCGGTTCTCGACGGGGTCAGGACGCGGACCGGGACGGCAGCGCCACCACTGCGGTGCCGGTCGCGGTCCGCTCGCCGCGCTGGTCCTCCGCCCAGATCTCGCACTCGACCAGGTGCCGACCGTCGCGCACCGAGGTGGCGCCGACCCGGCCGCGGCACCAGGTCGTGTCGCCGACCAGGTTGAACCGGCGCACCGCGACGTCGAGGCTCTGCAGGTGGCCGTCGTCGCCGGCCCAGTTGGTCATCAGCGTGGTCAGCCAGGCGACCCGCTGGGGGCCGTAGTCGTACGCGGCCGGCACGCCGACCCGGCGGGCGAACTCGTGGTCCCAGTGCACGATCTCCGGCGGCTCCAACGCACCGACGGAGTTGCGGATCCCGCCGCGCGGGTGCCGCCGGTACCAGCCGGCCGCGTCGCCGTGGGCACGCAGCCACTGGCCGCCCTCGCCGGCGAGGAACACGATGATGTCGGTGACGGTCAGTGGCCCGCGCACGAGCTGCGGGAGCTCCTCACCCACGGCGACGTCCTCCCAGTACCGGGTGACCGCGCCGCGCGGGACCTCCTGCTCGTACTGCGCACAGATCGCGTCGTACTCCTCCGGGCTGTAGGAGGCCAGGGTGAGGTGGTCGTACTTGCCGCGTTCGCGAGCGGCGTCCCGTTCCATCCGGAAGCTGTACGGGTGGCAGACCGCGATGAGCTCGCCGTCCTGGTTGCGGAACTCGGCCTCGCGGATCTGCTTGATGGTGCGCCCGGCGAACTCGCTCCGCTCCTTGATCTCCAGATCCTTGAGGGTGACCGAGGAGGACACGGTGTCGCCCAGCCGGATCGGCTGGTGCCACTCGAACCGCCCGCCGGAGAACATCGAGTGGATGCCACGCAGCCCGCGGGCGCCCCATGCGGTGCGGTTGAACGCGAACAGCATCGACGGCGGGGCGAGCAGGGTGCCGTGCGTCGAGCGCCGGGCGTGCTCCTCGTCTATCCACAATGGATTGTAGTCGCCGACGCCCAGCGCGAAGTGTCGGATGCTGTCGCGGGTGGCCTCGGAGACGAACCCGGGCGGGCCCTCGATCGGCTTGCCGATGTCGGCCCGGAGCTCCTCGATGAGCTCGTCGGTGATGCGCGCGAAAGTGGCAGAACTGGTCATGTCACCGGCTCCTTCATGGGGCTGTCGCCCGCGGTTCCCGCCCGACGCCGGGCGATCCGTCGGTCGCGCGCCCGCCGTCGTCCTGACGTCGGCGGTGCGACCACATCTGCTTGCCACGATCGGATTCGGCCGCGATCGACCAGGGCACGGGTGGGGGGCCGAGCTGCTCCCGGTAGCTCTGCGTGGCGATCCGGGTCAGCTCGGGATCTCGCGCCGCGATCGAGGCGTACTCCCAGGCCCGTTGCTCCACCTGATCGTCCGGCAGGGACTCCAGGGCGAGCCCGGCGGAGGCGGCCTGCCGGCCGCTGATCTCGATACCGAGCAGTCCGATGGCCGCGGCCATCTCCCGTCCGGCCGACCTGCCCAGCAATGTGAACAGCCCACCCCCGGGGTGCAGGCCGTTCTGTAGGAACCCGCCGACCAGCCGCGCTTCGTGAGCGACGATCCGCACGTCGGCGGCCAGGGCCAGGTTCAGACCGCCGCCGGTGGCGACACCGCGAACGGCCGCGATCGTCGGCACGGACAGCGAGCCGAACCGCAGGAACGTCCGGTAGATGATCGAGGTCCGCTGGTACCCGGCCTGGCTGGCCGGATCCGCCGCGGCGCCCAGCCACTCCCGGCGGTCCGAACCGGCGCAGAACGTGCCACCGGCGCCCTGGACGACGACCGCGCCGATCTCCGGGGTGGCGTCGATCTCGTCGCAGCGCCGGATCAGCTCCTCGTTCATCGCCTGCGTCAGTGCGTTTCGAACGTCCACATTGGATAAGGTGAGTATCGCTACCGAGGCGCGAACCTCGAAGAGGATCTCGCCCATCACCCCACGTCCCGTTCGCCGGGGGCCGTCGGCCCCGCCCGCTTCGTCCACGATCCCCTCCTACGTCGCCGAAGCGACCCGCCGTCACGCCAACGAAGCAGGGCGCCGCCGCCCGCTCGTCGACCCGGTGTGGGCAGTGCCATGCACCGTCTCCCGCCGCCGCGCCTCGATGATCTGGTCGGCCGCGGCACGCAGCTTGCGTATCCACTCCTCGCGCTGCTCCTCGCGGTAGCGGATCAGCGGCGCGAACACGGCGAGCCCGTACAGCACGTCGGTGACCGGATCGACCAGCGGCACGGCCAAACCCAGCGCGCCCGGCGACTTCTCGCCGTAACTGATGGCGTAGCCCTGCCGACGGGTCTCGGCGAGCGTGGCCTCCATCTCGTCGACGTCGGTGATCGTGACGTCGGTGAGCCGCTCCAGCCCGGCGCGGTAGATCGTGTTGCGGGTCTTGTCGTCCAGCCATGCCATCAGCAGCCGGCCGCTGGCCCCGGTGTGGATCGGCTCCCGCTTGTTCAACTCGTGCACGAACCGCATCGGCTGGTTGCTGGGAAACTCCGCGACGTAGATCCGAGTGGTGCCCGTGCGCACGCTCAGGCTGATCGTCTCGCCGATGTCGTCGCGCAGCGCCTCCATGTACGGCAGCGCGCATGTCGCCAGCGAGTCACGTTCCAGGTAGCGGCGCGCCAGCACGGTCAGCGTGGGTCCGAGCGAGTACGCCCCGGACCTGTCCTTGGTCACCCATCCCGACTCCTCCAGCGTGACCAGCAGGCGCATCACGGTCGGCTTGGGCAGGTCGACCAGTTCGGTCAACGCGCCGAGCGTGATGGGGCCGCGATCTCCGATGCTCGTGAGCACGGCCTCCAACCTGGATAGTGCCCTCATTCGTTCGAACGCTCCTCACTCGCCGTCGCCCGAGGGCAGCCCGGCGGTCAGCCGAACCACCTCCTCCTCGGACAACCCCACCAGTTCCGTCAACACCTCCGCGGTGTGCTGGCCCAGCAGCGGCGGCGGGGACAGTTCGGCCGCCTGCGAACCCGGCCAGCGCAGCACCGGCCCGATCACCGGCAGCCGACCCGCGGTGGGGTGCTCGACGGTCTGCACCAGCCCGGAATCGCGAGTGTACGGATCGTCGAGCACCTCCCCGACGCTGCGGATCTTGGCATGCGGCACCCCCTCCGCGCCGAGGATCTCCTCCCATTCTGCGATGGTCCGCTTCGACAGGTAGGCGTTGAGGAGCGGGCGCAGTTCCTCCAGGTTCTTGACCCGGTCGTTCATCCGCTTGAAGCGCGGGTCCCGGGTGAGCTCCGGATGGCCCAGCGCGTCGCAGAGCAGATGCCAGAACTTCGACGTCATCACGCCGAGCACCAGGTCGCCGTCCTTGGCGTGGAACACCCCGAGCGGTCCGACGCTGTGGTGCCCGTTGCCGACCCGGCCCGGCGACTCGCCAGTGGCGAAGTAGTAGCCGGACATGTATCCAAGCAGCGACACCATGCTGCGGTACATGGTCACGTCGATCCGCCGGCCCTTGCCGGTGACCTCCCGGCCACGCAGTGCGGCCGTGATTCCGATGACCGCGAACAGGCCGGTGGACATGTCGCCGAGCGGGATGCCGAGCCGGGTCGGCGGGCCGTCCGGAAAGCCGTTGATGCTCATCATCCCGGTCATCGCCTGCAGGGTGATGTCGAATGCCGGCCTCGGGTCGGGTTCCGTGCTCTCCTTGCCGAAACCGGAGATGCAGCACATGATCACGTCCGGACGGGCGGTGCGGAGCACGTCGTAGCCCAGCCCGAGCCGCTCCATCACGCCCGGCCGGAAGTTCTCGATGACCACGTCGCATTTCTCGACCAGCTTGAGGAACGCGGCGCGGCCGGGCTCGGTCTCCAGGTCCAGCACCACGCTTCGCTTGTCGCGGTTCATGCTGAGGAAGTAGTGGCTCTCCCCGCCGATGAACGGCGCGTTGCCTCGGGTGTGGTCGCCCACCCCGGGCCGCTCCACCTTGATGATCTCGGCGCCCAGATCGGCCAGCACCGTGGTCGCGTACGGGCCCGCCAGCACGTGCGTCACGTCCAGCACCCGGACGCCGGACAGCGGCAGAGGATCAGCAGAGGGCACCGGCATCGCATCTCCATCTTGCTCGGGTTCCAGATCGGGACCATTGAGCGATCCGTACCACTGTGTGATACGTGTGAATCACACAGCGACACTATGTTTCCATCCCTCAGCCTGTCAAGCAGGGCCGAGGCATAACCGGACCGCTCGCGCCACGATGTCTTGACAGACAGCGACGACCGGGCGTGTAATTCGCCAGATGGGATAGACGTTTCGTCCACTGAAACGCGGTAACGGTGCCGGGAGATTGACCATGGTCATGTGCCAGAACGCCGATGGGCGCCTCCGGTGACCGGCCACGCGGAGAGCCCGGCGCTCGTCGACGGATCCCGGCCCGGCTCGACCGAACCCACCAGGAACGCCGGCCCCGCCATCCGGATCCGCGACCTGGTGATGAGCTACGGCGAGACCCGCGCCGTCGACGGGCTCGACCTGGAGATCGCCGACGGCGAGATGCTCGTCCTGCTCGGCCCATCCGGCTGCGGCAAGACCACCACCATGCGGTGCGTGGCCGGCCTGGAGACCCCGGTCGAGGGCACGATCGAGATCGGTGGCAGCCGGGCCTTCGACTCGGCCACCGGTCACGCAGTGGCTCCCAACAAGCGCGATGTCGGCATGGTGTTCCAGTCCTATGCGATCTGGCCACACAAGACGGTGTTCCAGAACGTCGCGTTCCCGTTGCGGATGAAGAGCGTGCCGCGAGCCGAGATCGCCGGCCGGGTCGAGGAGATGCTCGCCCTGGTCGGGCTGGAGGGCTTCGCCTCGCGCGGGGCGAGCGACCTGAGCGGTGGGCAGATGCAGCGGGTCGCGCTCGCCCGCAGCCTGGTCATGCGGCCACGCGTGCTGCTACTCGACGAGCCACTGTCCAATCTGGACGCCAAGCTGCGCGAGCGGTTGCGCTTCGAGCTCAAGGAGATCCAGCAGAGCCTGCGGGTGACCAGCATCTACGTCACGCACGACCAAACCGAGGCACTGGCGCTCGCCGACCGCATCGCGGTGATGAGCGCCGGCCGGATCGCGCAGCTGGACGTCCCGCAGGGGCTCTACGAGCGCCCGGCGTCCGCCTTCGTCGCGGACTTCATGGGGTACACGAACATCTGGCCCGCCCGCGTGCTGGAGTCCACGGAGGACGGCGCGACGGTCCGGCTGCTGGACGAAGACCTGACCGTCGGCTCGGTGGCCTCCGGCTGGCATACCGGCGCCGAGGTGTCGGTCGGGCTGCGACCGGAGGCGGTCATGGTCGCCGACGGGCACCCGACCTCCCCCGCCGCCAACACGTGGGCCGGCGAAGTCGCCGTGGCGAGCTATCTGGGCACGCACATCCGTTATCGGGTGCGGCTGCTGGCCGGTCCCGTGCTGGAGGTGGTCAGCCACCGCACACAGGCGATCCGGCCGACAGGCGCCATGGTGACGGTGTCGATCAGCCCGGCCGACGTCACGGTCCTCGGCTCGTGACCCGGTGAACGGAGGTCGGCGGGTGTCCATCCGGACCCGGGCGCGCACCACGACCGTCCGGTCGTTGCCGACCGGGCTCCTGCTGGTGCCGCTGTTCTTCCTGGTGCTCATGCCAGTCGGCATGCTGTTCTACGCGTCCCTTGTGGACCAACCGCCCCTGCCCGGAGTCGGGCTACAGCCGCTCACCCTGGAGAACTACGCGGCGATCCTCAGCTCCGGCAGCCTGACCGCGACGATGCACTCGCTCGTCCTCGGCCTGGGCGGGACCGCCCTGGCGATGGTGTTCGGCGGTGGGCTGGCCTGGCTCGCCGCCCGCACCGACGTTCCCGGCAAGGCCCTGGTTCAGCTCGCCGGGATCACCTCGATGTTCATGTCGGCGCTCGTCGGCTCGTTCGCCTGGTCCCTGCTGGCTTCGCCCAACGCCGGGCTGCTCAACTACGTGGTCGAGGCGACGGGCATGTCCTGGCGGTTCGACATCTACTCGCTGCCGGGCATGATCCTGGTCTTCGGTACGTACTACGCGCCCTACACGTTCCTCTTCGTCTACAGCGCGCTGGTGCTGGTCAACCCGGATGTGGAGGACGCGGCCAGGGTGCACGGCGCCAGCACCCGGCGAGCCACCACGGCCATCACGTTCCCGTTGCTCGCCCCCGCCGTGTTCGGCTCGGCGGTGCTGACGTTTGTGCTGATCGTGGAGAACTTCGCGGTGCCACAGGTGCTCGGCTCACCGGCCGGCATCACCACCCTGCCGTCCACACTGTACCGGCTGATGAACCTCGCACCGGCCGAGGCGAACCAGGCCGCCGCGATGGGGTTCCTGCTCATGGTGGTGGTCGCCACCGTGGTGTTGCTCCAGCGGCGGTTCGTGACCCGCCGGTCGTTCACCACGGTGACCGGCAAGGGATTCCGGCCGCGGCCGATCGCGCTCGGCCGGTGGCGCTGGCCCGCGTTCGGGCTGGCCGCCCTCTACTTCGTGATCTCGGTCGTGCTGCCGTTCGCGGCGCTGTTCCAGATCGCCTTGCGGCGCAACGCCTACATCGACGGGTTCGCCGGCCTGTTCGACGCGAGCGCGTTCAGCCTGGCGAACTTCCAGGAGGTGTGGGAGTCCACGGAGTTCCAGCGCAGCCTGCAGAACAGCCTCGTCATCGGCCTGGCGACCGCGCTCGGCGGCGGGCTGTTCATCCTGGTCATGTCCTATGTGGTCTACCGGACCCGGGCACGCGGGCGGCGGATGGTCGAGTACGTGGCCATGGCTCCGCTGGCGATCCCCGCCCTCGTGCTCGGCATGGGATTCCTCTGGACCTGGTACGCGCTGCCACTGCCGCTGTACGGCACGTTGGCCATCCTGGCGCTCGCCTTCACCACGCAGTTCATGCCACAGGGCTTCCGCAGCATCAGCTCGTCCATCCTGCAGGTGCACCGCGATCTGGAGGACAGCGCCATCGTGGCCGGGGCGTCACGGCTGCGCAGCGTCCGGGAGATCGTCATGCCACTGCTGCGCAGCGGTCTGATCGGCACCGCGCTGCTGCTGCTCATCCTGTCCATGCGCGAGCTCAGCGCGGCGCTGTTCCTGTTCACCGGGCGTACCCGGGTGTTGTCGATCTACGTATTCGACCTGCTGGAAGGCAATTCCGGCCGAGCGGCGGCCGCCAGCCTGATCTACAGCGCGCTGCTGCTGGTCGTCGTGCTGATCGCCCGCCGCTGGATGAACGCCGACCGGAGCGACTAGTGCGGTGGCCGGGAACGTTGGTGGGTTTATCGGCGGATCCAGGATTTCCGCTGGCAAGGCGCCGATTCGGCCTCGTACTGGACGTGCTCGGCCGGATCGGCAACGCCGCCAGCGGGAAGCTGGGCCGTCGAGAAACCCGGCGAACGGTTCCGGCCACCGCACTAGCCCTACATCGATTGGAGAACAGCGTGAACAGACACCGAGCGGCGCTCCGGATGGGCGCACTGGCCACGATCATCGCCGCCACCATGACGGCGTGCGGCGGCTCGGGGGGAGCCGGCGGCGGGCCCGCCGAGGGCGAGGGACTCGTGATCGACGGCGAGACGATCGCCGACGCCGCGCTGGTCGACGCGGCCATGGCGGAGGGGACCGTGGTGGTCTACACGTCCGTGACGGAGCAGCGGGCCCGCGCGGTGCTGGACGCCTTCCAGGAGGACTCCGGCCTCGCCTACGAGCTGGTCCGGCTGGCGGGCGGCGCGCTGTCCCAGCGCGTCCTCAGCGAGCAGGCAGCCGGCCAACTCGGCGCGGACGTGGTCCAGCAGTCCGACTACTCGCTGGCGATCGCGGAGAAGGACGCCGGGGTGTTCGCGCCGTACTGCCCACCTGACAAGGACAAGCTGCCGCAGCAGAGCATCGACGCCGAGTGCACGTTCTGGCCGGCCCAGGACGGGGTCCACGTGATCATCTACAACACCGAGCTGGTCTCCACGGCCGATTCACCGAAGTCCTGGGACGACGTGCTGGACCCCCGGTGGACCGGGAAGTTCAACATGCCCTACATCGGCACCGGCGGCAGCACCTGGGCACGTGATCTCATGCTGCGCAAGGACAAGGGCGTCGAGTACTGGCGCGAGCTGGCCGCGCAGAATCCCGTGCTGACCGCCAGCTCGAGCACCACGCTGGAGTCCGTGGTGCGTGGCGAGTCCCCGGTCGGCAACGCGGTCACCGGTGCGGCACTCGAGGCGATCAACCAGGGCGCGCCGATCGCGATGAACTTCCCGACCGACGGCGCCGCGGCGTACAGCACCTGGACCGGCCTGGCCGCCGAGGCCGCGCACCCGAACGCCGCGAAGGTCCTTCTCAACTGGATGGCGTCCAAGGCCGGGCAGACCGCCACGGTCGAAGAGGGCGGCGACTACTCCGTCCGCGACGACGTGGCGCCACCGGAGGCCAACGGGGAGGCGCTGCCCACCCGCGCGGAGGCCAAGCTGGTCTACCCGGAGACCTTCCCCGAGTACGTCACCGAGCGGAAGACGTACCAGGCCGAGTGGTTGGAGATCTTCGACTACCAGGCCTGAAGCATCTCGTAGGCGACCTACTTCAGGTTGTACCAGCTCAGTGGGTGACGAACACCGCGACGCTGCGGGGTGGCACGGAGAACGTGCCGGTGCCCCTGTCGTAGGCGGATGCGCGCACCACCGGGTCCGCTCCCCCGGCCTGTACCGGATGCAGGCGATAGGTCGCCCCAGCGAGCTCGGGCACCGGCTCGGTGATGGCCTCGTCCGAGGCGTTGAACACGACCACGACACCCTCCCACCGCGGATCCAGGTCCGGGCCGGCCCGGTCGTCGAGGTGCATGACGACCACGCCGGGCGTCTGGTCCGGGCCACCGGTCGGGAAGCTCATTCGGCGCTGCACCGCCTCAGCCGACCCGAGCCGGAACAGCGGCGAGGAGAACCTGATCCGCAGCAGGTCCAGCGCCTGCCGGTGCGCGGCACGGATGTCCGGCTCGTGCGGCTCCAGCGCGGGATCGGACAGCAGCGGGCGCATGTAGTCCCATTTGGACTCGTTGTCCCCGCGTGGCGGCAGGCCCGAGCCCCAGGTCGAGTCCCGGTAGGTCCAGTCGATCCGGTTGAACCAGTCGCCGGAGTTGTAACTGTTGCGGTCCAACGACTTCGACCGGAGCAGGTCCGTTCCCGCGTGCCAGAACGCCGGACCCTGCGCCAGCGCCGTGGTCGCCAGCGCGACGGTGTTCATCCGCACCCGGTCGGACATCGACGTGGCGTGCGGCAGCTTGTACTGCACGACGTCGAACAACGTCTCGTTGTCGTGCGCGTCGACGTACGTGATCGTCTCGCTCGGGTCACCGGCGTAGCCCGCCGGCTGGCCGTTGTAGTCGATCTGCGAGCCGGATACCAGCTCGCCGTCACGGTTGACGAACCGGTAGTCACGCAGGTTGCCGGCCAACCCGACCTTGATCTGGTCCTGGTACAGCAGCAACCGCGCGCGTTGCTCGGCCGGTGTCCCGTTCACCGCGGCGCCGTTCGGGTCGGTGAACAGGCCGGTCGCGTAGCCCTGGATCCTCGGGTCCTCGTCGAACGGGCCGCCGCCACGCACCGCGTCCCGCAGCCGGTCGGAGAACGTGCCGATCCCGGTGTTCGCCATGTTCAGCTGGGTGGCCTGGACGAACCGCGCGTCGTCGGCCACCTCGCCGAAGTTCCAGCCCTCCCCGTACAGGTAGATCTTCCGGCCGTCCACACCGTCCTCGCGCATGGTCAGCGAGTCCAGCGCGGCCCGCACGGCGAGCATGTTCGCCCTGGAGTGGTGGCCCATCAGGTCGAACCGGAAGCCGTCCACTTTGTACTCGCGCGCCCAGGTGACCACGGAGTCGACCATCAGCTTGCCCATCATGCGGTGCTCGGAGGCGGTGTTGGAGCAGCAGGTGGAGGTCTCCACCGCCCCGGTGGCCGACAGCCGGTGGTAGTAGCCCGGCACGATCCGGTCCAAGATGGAGTGTTGGTCCTGGCCGGACGCCGGCGTGTGGTTGTAGACCACGTCCATGACGACGCGCAGCCCGGAACCGTTGAGCGCGCCTACCATCTCCCGGAACTCGCGGGTGCGGGTCGTGCCGTCCGGGTTCGTGGTGTAGGAGCCCTCGGGCGTGGTGTAGTGCAGCGGGTCGTAGCCCCAGTTGAAGCCGTCGGTGTCACGGATCGGCTCGAGGCAGGCCTGCTGGTCCGCCGCGGCCGGGCCGAACGAGTCGAGGTCGCACGCCGGGGTCTGCTGCGCGGAGCGACGCTCCTCGATGGTGGCGATGTCGTTGGTGGGCAACAGGTGCACCGTGTTGAGCCCGGCGCCGCCGAGTTCGCGCAGGTGTCGCATGCCGTTGCTGCGCAGGTGCGTGAACGCGAGGTAGGTGCCCCGGTGCGCGGCCGGAACCGTGGGGTCGGAGACCGAGAAGTCGCGCGTGTGCAGCTCGTAGATCGTGGAGTCCTCCGGCTGGGCCAGGTCGGGCTTGCGCAGCCGGTCCCAGGCCCGCGGTTTCAGCGCGGCGTCGTCCAGGTCGACCAGTACCGACCGCGTGGAGTTGGTGGTCAGCCCGAGCGAGTACGGGTCGGTCACCATGAAGGTGGCGACCTCGTCGAGCGCGGGCACGTACACGCCGACCTCGAACGCATAGCGGGCATCGCGCCAGCGTCGGTCCCCGCGCGCGTGCCAGACGCCGTCGCCGTCGCGGGTCATCGCGACCCGCCGCTCCCCCGCCGGCCCGGGCGGGTCGAGCAGCAGGCCGACCCGCTTCGCGGTGGGCGCCCACAACGCCAGCGACGGCCGGCCGTGCTGCCAAACCGGCCCGAGCCGCTCGTCGTAGGCACCCGCGTACAGGTCGTCGAGCACGCCGGGGATCTGCACGCCGGTGGCGTCGACAAGTCGGCCGTCCGCGTCGTGGGCGGCGACCGCGAGCTGCCCGGTGAGCAGGCCGCCGAGGGCCACCTCGGGCACCCGCAGTGCCTCGTAGGAAGCCAGGTGCGGGTACCGCTCGGCGAGCTCCTCGGGCAGCCCGGCCGGGTCGAGCGTGAGCGGCAGCGACGCACCGCCGGTGACACCATCGCCGGTGGTCTCCAGCCCGCCCTCGGGAGCGTGGTGCAGGCGGAAGGTCCAGCCGCCGGCGTCGTCGGGCAGGTCGAACGCGATCACGTCGCGCCGCAGCCACTGCGCCCGCTGAGCACGCAGGTCCGGCGCCGCGTTGCCGGCCGAGACGGTCAGCACGTGCGTGGCCGCCTCGTAGGAGAAGGAGGTGCGGTCGCCGTCCTCGGCCACCGTGAAGCCGATGTTGGCGCCGTCCCGCGCGCCGCCGGCGCCGTAGTTCTCCGCCCAGGACAACCCGTGTGCCGCCTTGACCTCGTACTGCCCGGCCGGGATGGCGGTGGTCGAGTAGGTGTAGACGCTGTCGGCGTCCGGGTCCTGCAGCCAGGAGCGCATGCAGTCGGGCGCCCAGTCAGCCGGACAGCCCAGCTCGCTCTGGAAGCTGCCGGGCGCGGTGATGATCGGGCCCTCGGCATCGCTGGTCACCCAGTGCGTGGCGGGATCGTAGTAGAAGGAGACCGGGCCGCCGTCGGCCTGGTAACCGATGTCCGGGCCGCCGGCCACCGCGCCGGCGCCGTAGTTCTCGTTCCAGGAACCGTTCACCGCGGCCTTGTACTGGTAGCTCCCTGGCGGTAGCTGGTAGGTGCCCTTCCACACGCCGTCCGCGGGATCGGCGCCGAGCCCGGCCTGGGCACAGTCCGGCTGCCAGTCGCCGGAGCAACCCATCTCGCTGTTGTGTGTGCCGGGCACCGACACCGCGTCCGGTGCCGGCGTGTGGTCGGCACCGGCTGGTGACGGCGGCGTCAGGGCGACCGTGGCGATCACGGCGGCGATGCCGGCCAGAGCCCGGCGGCTGGTCCTCGTCACGGCGGCTCCCGACGCTGGGCCCGGTGGGCGGAAAGGGGCAACACACACTCTGCCCGCGGATCCACGCGCGTCAATCGGGCGATCGGAGCACGGCGCGTGGGTCGGCCGTCAACCAACGATGGGTCGAACCAGCAGCGGCAGCTCCGCCCACACGACCTTCCCACTGTCACGGTGGTCGACTCCCCAAACCAGGCACAGCGCGCGGACGAGGTCCAGCCCCCTGCCGGGCGACCAATCCATGGCCGGCGGGGCCGTTGCGTCGTGCACCTCAAGCCGGATGACGTTACGCCGCTCCGGCAGGATCAGCCGAACCGCGAACGGTGGCCGAGCGTGCCGGAAGGCGTTCGTCGTCAACTCACCGACCACGACCGCCGCGCCCAGTACGGCGCTCTTCGTGCACCCGCGCAGGGGTGCCTCGAGCCAGCGCCGCACACCGGTGAGGAAGTCCGGATCGACGCCGGTGAACCGTACTTCGCCGAGCAGTCGAGCGGGCTCCCGCAGGCCGAGGGTCACAGCGAACACGGGAGCACGAGCATCGACTCCGGCCAGTACATCGGCGCCCCTACTCTCTCGTCGATCCGCTCCCCGCAATCCTCGGTGGTTTCGGCTCCGATCGACCTGACGACTCTCTGACAATCGTCGCTGACAGTAGGCGGAGCACGCCGGTGCCCGGCTCACGGCGGCCGCCCCCTGGAGGGTCTATTGAGGACGTACCCGTGCCGGGATCAGCAGACTGAACAGCGCCAGCGTGACGACCAGTACACCGGTCAACATGTCGTTGATCGTCGGGGCCACGCTCGCCTCGTTGCCGTACTCCAGGGCGAACGGCGCGACGGTGAGCCACACGCCCACCGCCAGCAGTCCCACACGCGCCCAGCGATTCACCCGCCGGTCGATTCGAACCCGCGTTCGTGCGCGGACGACGCGCGACATGACCACTCCTCGAGCTCGACAGCCGAATACCTCCAACTCATAACGCGGGACCCGGCGCGCACCGAAGAGCATTCGGCGAACTGTCAGCCAAACGTCAGACAGATCGACGGCGACCCGGTGGACGTCAGCCGCCGGGCTTGGTCGTGTGGCGCAACAGATTCGCCAGCGCGGCGAGCTCGGTGGACGGCTCGCTGCCCAGGAGCACGACCTCGCGCAGGGCCTGCCGGATGTGAACTCGCCTGCTCAGCGTGGCCGCGTGGCGGGGCGTGGTGATGCCAATGGTCCCTCCGCGCGCGACGACGTCGAGCACGCCGAGAACCTGCCGGGCCGGGACGAGGATCTCCGCGGCGAACCGTTCGGGTGCCTCCGCCCGCACCGCGACCTTGAGGACGGCGTTCTTCAGGTCGACGACCGACCACTGGCAGCGTGCGGCGACCACCGCCAGCTCGTCGTCGTGGCGGGGCCGGTCGACCAGGTCGAGCAGCGGCGCCGCCGACGGCACGTCCGCTCGGGACCGCTCCCCCACGACCAGGACGAACACCGGCCACAGGCCGGCTTCCTCGACCGTGGCCAGCGAGCCGATCCCGCGCGGCCACAGCAGCACGACCTCGATCGCGACGAGGGCGGCCGACTTGTCGCCGGGCCGGGACGGGACGGGTCCGGGGATGGTGTGTCGCATCGGGCTCCATGTCACCGGTTCTGCTTCCTGACCTCGATTCTCACCCGGGAACCGGGCCGTGACGCGTACCGGCCGGGACTGTCAGGCAATCGCAAGGCAGCGATTCCGTTGTCCCATCCCGAGAACGGACGTGCTCGTGCCTGATGTCTGGGCCGCCGTCTCAGGAACCGCTCACCCGGTTTACGACCGGTGTGGTCGAGCAACCCGACATCCATGAAGCTCTCGCATACCGCGCTGGTCCGCGAGGTCGAGGCGGCCGGCATCGGTGACCCGCGCGTGCTGGACGCGTTCCGGCGGACCCGGCGCGACCTGTTCGTCTCCGCGGACCGTGCGGATCTGGCCTACCACGACACACCCATCCCGATCGGGCACGACCAGGTCACCACCCAGCCCACCCTGGTCGCGGTGATGATCGCCGCGCTTCGGCTGCGCGGCGCCGAACGGGTCCTGGAGATCGGCACCGGGCTCGGCTTCCAGACCGCGCTGCTCGCCAGGCTCGCTCACTGGGTCTACTCCGTCGAGCACCACGCGGATCTGGCTCGGCGGGCGCGTGACAACCTCGCCACCGCCGGCATCGACAACGCGACGGTCGTGGTGCGAGACGGCACGACCGGGTTGCCCGACCACGCCCCGTACCAGGGCATCGTCGTCTCGGCGGCCGCGCCGCGGGTACCCCGTCCACTCGCCGACCAGCTCGACGAGGGCGGACGGCTGGTGCAGCCCATCGGGGTGGGCGGTGCCGAACGCGTCATGGCGTTCCACAAGGACGGCGGCGACCTGGTCGAGCAGGAGGAGCTGATCACGGCCCGGTTCGTTCCCCTGATCGGGGAACACGGGCTCCCCTGAGGCGCTGGCCGGTGGTTTGTCGGCCGCGGGTGCGGGTAATGACGACCTGGCGTGGTGTACCGCGACGCACGCCCCCGACCGGAGTCCCGCCCGTCGGACGGATGTTGGCAGACCGCGATGACCACACCGGATCCGGATCCGCATCCGATCCACACCGAACCGCTCGCCGAGCAACGGGCCGACTTCGACCTTCGCACTCGGGACCAGCACGTCGACGGCGGCGAAGACGGGCCGGACGTCGACCAGGAGCGCCAACCACGGCTGTAGACGCGGGCGCGACGAAGGGCGGGGCCGCGAATGGACGCGGAGGTCACGCTTCGGGTCGACGGGGTGGCGCGTGCGGTCACCATGGGCCTCCATGGCGCTACACGTGCACAGCGTGCTCGACGAGCACGACCCGCACGTGAATCCACTGGGCACCAAGGGAATCGGCGAGATCGGCCCTACGCCGACGACCTGGTGTCGACGATCGACGCCACATCGATGAGGTCGATCCCGGCGCCCCGCGAAATCCTCGGCACCCGCACGCCGACCCATGGCCTGCCGGTCGTCGGCTCCGGCACGACCGGCCCGACGACCACGCCCATCCCGAAACGCTCCCGGCCATCCGCTGTCGCCGGGCGCCGGAAGGTCACCACCGAACCGCGCGACGGGCCTGGAACCGGCGCCAGGTCCTTGTTCGATCGAGACAACGCTATTCATCCTCCGTCTGAGAAGTCCCAAGTGGACGGTCGCGACACGCGGTAGGCATCCGCGGGCCCGAACGCCCTGCCGGCGCGGCGGACGTCCCCGCCATCGAATCGTCCGCCGCCTTGCGCACGTTCGGCGAGTACCCCGGCAGGTCACGCCGTGAACTCGTGCCGGGCCTCAGGCGCGGGTTCGCTGGCGTGCGGCGAGCCGAGCGGCGAGCCACAGCGGGAGCGCGGCCGCGACGCCAGTGAGTGCGAGCAGGGTGACCGAGAGCGTGCTCGCGTAGCCGAGCTCCCCGTACTCGAACGCCCGGCGGTAGATCAGCAGGGGCGCCGTGAGGGTCGCGTTCGCCGGGCCGCCGCCGGTCAGGAGCAGGGCCGGTACGAACGCGTTCTGCACGACCACGACGACGTCCCGCACCGCGAGGACGAGCACGATCGGCGCCATCAGCGGCAGCGTCACCCTCGTCAGCGCGAACCAGGCACTCCCGCCCTCCAGCGCGATCGCCTCGTGGAGGCGTGGCGGGATCGCGGCGCGCGCGGCGAGGGCGACGACGAACGCCTCCCCTACCTGGAACGCCATGACGAGTGCCAGCCCGAGCCGCGCCCCCCACGGCGTAGTCAGGAACCCCGGGTCCGGGATGCCGAGTGCGCCGAGCAGCGCCGGCAGCGGACCGTAGAGCGGGTTGAGGATCCACAGCCACAGCAACGCCCACGCCGCCTCCGGAATGGTCGACGGCAGGTACGCCGCGACGCGCCCGACCGCCGTTCGCGCACCGCGGCGGCGGGCCAGCAGGAGCGCCGCACCGACCGCGAGCAGCAGCCGCAGCGGCACGACGACCACGGCGACGAGCGCGCTGATGCCGACGGCATTCCAAAAAGGACGGTCCGCCGCCAGTCGGGCGAGGTTGTCGGTTCCGGTGAACTCCGGTGCGCGGAAACCGAAGTAGCTCGTGAACGCGAGCGCCGCGGCCAGCACCAGCGGGGCCAGGACGAGCAGGAGCGACCCCAGGAGGTAGGGCAGGGCGAGCGGCCACCGCCGGATGCCCGCCACCGCGGCACGGCCGCGCCCCCTCACCGGCGCTCGCCCGTCGCGGCGTCGAAGCGGTGCTCGTCCTCGGTGCGCCAGGCCATCGTCGCCCGGTCCCCGACCCGCGGGGCGTCGGCCCACGGCAGCCGGGCGAGCAGGTCACCGTCCGCCTCGTCCGGCAGGACCCGGACGAGGCACTCCTCCCCCGCCGGCTCGACCGCGACCACCGACCCCACCCGGCCGGTCTGGCTCTGGCTCTGGCTCTGGCTCTGGCTCAACCGAACCCGCTCGGGCCGCACGCCCACGACGACCCCGCCGGCGGCGGGCAGAAGGTTCATCGGCAGCGGGCCGAAGATCCGCGCCACCGCCGTGGTCGCGGGCCGC
The DNA here is from genome assembly GCF_050699935.1 of Actinophytocola sp. Lineage (NCBI taxonomy): Bacteria > Bacillati > Actinomycetota > Actinomycetes > Pseudonocardiales > Pseudonocardiaceae > Actinophytocola > Actinophytocola sp. The sequence continues at coordinate 79,463 of NZ_JBOHGB010000005.1, read as the reverse complement.
GCGTACACGTCGGCGGGGTTGTCGCACTGGAGCACCCGCCCGGCCACCATGACGGCTACCCGGTCCCCCATCGCCATCGCCTCGACCTGGTCGTGGGTGACGTGCACCATCGGCACGCCCAACGAGCGCCGCACCGCTCGTATCTCCCCGCGCATCCGCAGGCGCAGCTCGGCGTCGACGGAGGCGAGCGGCTCGTCGAGCAGGCACACCCGGGGAGAGCGGATCATGACCCGCGCGAGCGCCACCCGCTGCCGCTCCCCACCGCTCAGCTCGCCCGGCATCCGCGCCAGGAGGGGCTCGACGTCGAGGGTGCGGGCCACCTCGCGGACCCGAGCCTCGACCGCGCGCCGCCGAGCCCCACGGGCCCGCTCCCCGATCCCGATGTTCGCGGCGACGTTCAGGTGCGGAAAGAGCGCGGCCTCCTGGAACACCATCGCGACGTCCCGCCGGCCGGCCGGCGTCTCGGTGACGTCCCGGTCGTCGATGACCACGCGCCCGGCGTCGAGCGCCTCCAGTCCGGCGACCGCGCGCAGCAGCGTCGACTTGCCCGATCCCGACGGCCCGACGATGACGAGGAGCTCGTCGGCCTTCGCCTCGAGGTCGACCCCGTCGAGAGCCAGGACCCGCGCCCCGCGACGGGCCCGGAACTGCTTGTGCGCGGCCTCGACCAGCAGGCTCATCGGTCCCGCAGCAGTGGGTCGGCCTGCTCCTGGATCTCCGCGAGGACCTCGTCGAGCGGGACGCCGTCGGCGAAGGCGCGCTCCAGCTGGGTGCCGATCACGTCCTCGACCTCGGGCCACGACGGCGTCACCGGCGTGTGCCTCAGATGCGGGATGGCGTCGAGGAACACCTGCGACGACGCCGGCTCGCGGGCCGGGCTGAGGAATGCCGGAGACGTCGCGACCGAGCGCAGTGACGGCACGGTGCGCCCACCGAGGGCGGTGATGGTCTGGCCCTGCCGGCCCACCGCGTAGGCGACGAACCTCGCCGCGGCCGCCGCGTTCTCGGAGCCGCTCGCGACGCAGTACGCGTCGGAGTGCAGCACCGACGCCGGTTCGCCCATGACCGGTAGCGCGGCGACGTCGAAGTCGAGACCACGCTGTTCCCGCAACTCCGGCACTTCGACGCGCGAGCTCAGAAACATCGCCAGCTTCCCCGTCATGAACTGCTCCGGCAGTCCCTGCGCGGCGAGCTGCTCCTTGTTCGGTGTGGCGCCGGTGCCCATGAGGTCGACGACGGCGTCGAGGGCGGCGCGGGCGCCGGGCTCGTGGAGGGTCGTGCGGGTGGGAGCCTCGTCGTCGTCGACGATGTCGCCGCCGCTGCCCCAGATGAATGGCGCCATCCTGGTGATCGACGCGTCGATGCCGACCCCTTTCACCCCGCCGGTGGTCAGGGCCCGAGCCGTCGCCACGAACTCGTCCCAGCTCCAGCCGGCCCGCGGCGGGGGGACGCGGGCCTGCTCGAACAGCCCGCGGTTCCAGTAGACGACGAGCGAGGAGATGTTCTGCGGCATGCACTGCAGCGCACCGTCATAGGTGAACGCGCGCAGCGGCTCCTCGTAGTAGCCGGCCATGTCGACCCGCTCTCGCTCGAGCAGCGGGCCGATGGGCCGCACGGCACCGCGCCGCGCGAACGGGGCGTACTCGCGGTAGTTGATCAGGAAGACGTCCGGCGCGTCGCCGGACGCGAACGCGGTGGAGAGCCGGGTGAGATGGTCGTCGCGTGCCACCGTGACGAGCTCGACCTCGCCGCCCCCGGCCTCCCGGTACGCCGTCACGAGGCTGCGATAGACCGCCGCCTGCTCCGGGTCGGCCCCGACCTGCACGGTGATCGGCGCCGTCGCGTCGCCGTCGTCACCCGCGGCCGGTCCGCCGGCGCAGGCACTCAGGACGAGAAGCACCGGAATCGCCAGGATGATGAGTCTCATGTGCGCTCCACCGAGGAGAAGAAGGACCGTTGGGCGATGCCGAACGCGAGCAGCGCGGGCGCGGTCACGACGACCGCGGCGGCGAGGTAGATCGGATACAGTGCGACCTCCATCTCACTGAGGCTTCGCAGACCCAGCGCCACCGGCCAGTTGCCCGGCGACGACACGAGGGTCAGCGGATCCATGAACGTGGACCAGTAGTACAGCCCGGACAGCGCCGCGACGGCGACCGCCGCGGGTCGGGCGAGCGGAAGCGCGATCCGGCGCCACACCGCGAACGGGCTCAGACCCTCGAGCGTGGCGGCCTCGAGCAATGACGCGGGGATGCGCGAGTACGCCAACGCGAACAGCAGCACGTAGAACGGAGTCGTGCCGGCGAGCGCGAGCAGGGCGACCGTGAGCGGCGTGTCCGCGAGACCGACGCCGCGCAACAGCACGACCCGCGGCACCCAGAGCGCGGCGGCGGGCACGAGCAGCATGAGCACCGAGACGCCGACGAGCCAGCGGCGCAGCCGGCCGCGAGCGGTGACGATCGCGAGGCCGGCCATCGACGTGACGACGACGGTGACCGGGACCGCGACGACGACGAGCAGCAGCGAGTTCAGCAGCAGCCGAGCGAGCGGCATGAACCGCGGCACGGTCGCGTAGTTCTCCCACTCGACGGGGTCGGGCCAGAGGTCGAGCCCGTTCGGCGGCGGCTGCAGCGGGCGTTGCAGCGAGCCCAGCACCATGACGACGAGCGGCGCGAGGAAGACGACGGACAACGCGACCACCCCGACGGTCCACCAGAAGGTGGGCCGTCGGGGTGGTGGGGTGGTGTGTGGCCGTGCCAGTGCCGCGCCCGTCTCAGCCGGCGTCGGCGAGCGAGGTCGTCCAGACGCCACGGCCGTAGGTCGCGGCGTACAACGTCTGGCTACCACTGGGCAGGTCGATGTCGTTGATCGGCACCAGCGGCAGGTTCGCCCCCACCTTGACCCAGGTCTTCCCGAGGTTGGTCGTGCGGAAGACACCGACGTCGGTGGCGATGAACAGCCAGTTCTTCTTGGCCGGGTGGCGGATGACGTCGTTGATCGGCGCCTGCGGGATGCGCCGGCCCACGATGTCGGACCACGTCCGGCCGCCGTCCCTGGTCATCACCAGGTGCGGGTAGCCGTCACCGGAGCGCCAGCCGGAGAAGCTGGCCCACGCCACCTTCGGGTCCTGCGGGTCGACGGTGACCCGGGTGACCCAACGTCCCGGGAAGACCGGGCTCTCCAGCTTCTGCCAGGTCACCTGGTCCGGGGCGGCCATCGCGTTGCGGCTGACCCACATCAGCCCGCTGTCGGTGCCGGCGTAGACCAGGTTCGGGTCGGCCGGCGTGGAGCCGATCGCCGTGACGGTCCCGAAGCCGGGGGCACGGGGCTCGGTGCCCTCGGTGAGGTCCGGGCTGATCGACACCCACTGGCGCTGCCCGGGGTCGGTGTCGATCCGGTTGACGGTCTCGCTGCCGCCGAACAGGATCCGCGGGTCGGCGGAGAACTCCAGCGGCGCCACCCAGTTCACGCGCTGGCCGGGGATCCGCATGGTGAAGCCGGCCCCGTCGACGAAGCCGCGGCAGCCGCCGTTCTGCGAGCAGCCGTAGTACTTCCGGTCGTTCGACGGGTCGATGCGGTTCATCATCCCGTCGCCCCCGACGAAGTTGAACCAGTCACCGTTGACGGTGTTGTCGGCCGCCCACGACTTCAGCGAGCCGTTGTCCTGGGAGCCGGCGTTGACCCGCGCGCCGTCCTGGACCGAGACGTCCATCGCGTAGAACTGTGTCACGGGCAGGTGCGGCGTCTTGGCCCACAGCCCGCGCGCGGCGCCGTTCTCGGTCGACCAGTAGAAGCCGCCGTCGTTGCCGATGAACACCTTGCGCGGCGTGAAGGGGTCCCACTCGAGGCCGTGCTGGTCGGCGTGCAGGGTCCGCGACGTCGTCCACGTGAGACCGCCGTCGAGGCTCTCGGCGAGGTTCACGCCCGCGACGAAGACGTGCCGCGGGTCGACCGGATCGACGTAGACGCGGCCGAACCACCACGCGAACCCGCCGCTGATGTTCTGCAGGGTGCCGCCCGAGGTGGCACCGACCGGGGTCCAGGTCGCACCGGCGTCCGTGCTCGTGAAGAAGCCGTTGAAGTTGCCGCCGGCCGCGCTCGAGATGAGGTAGGCGCGGTTGGGGTCGCTGTCGCTGAAGTCCACCCCCATGCGGCCGACGTAGGTCGCGGTGACCGGCTGCCCCTCGACGTCGACGCTCTGCGGGAGCGGCTCGTCGTGGATGTTCGCCCACGTGCGACCACCGTCGGTGGAGCGGTAGAGGAAGGACTTCTTGCCGTAGATGCGCGACTTCTCGTCCCGGATCTTGTCCCAGGTCGTGGCGAGCATGATGTCCGGGTCGGACTTGTTGATGGTCACGTCGATCGCGCCGGTGGAGGCGCTGTCCGGGACGATGACGCGGGTCCAGCTCGCCCCGCCGTCCTCGGTCATGAACAGGCCACGGGTCGGCTCGGTGTCGTGCAGTGCGCCCATGACGGCGACGAACACCCGGTCGTCGTCCCGCGGGTCGATGACGATCTGCCCGATGGTGTCGCCGTCGCGCAGACCCAGGTTGGTCCACGTCGCGCCGCCGTCGGTGGACTTGTAGATGCCGTTGCCGTAGTACGCGGAGCCGCCGCCGTGGTCGGGCTCGCCGGTGCCGGCCCAGACGACGCCCTGGGAGTCGACCGCGACGGCACCCATCGACTGGGGAAACGCCGCGGGCCACACGGAGTCGAAGCTCGCGCCGCCGTCAGCGGAACGCCACAGGCCGCCGCTGCCGGTCGCGATGTAGACGACGTCCCGCGTCGTGGGGTCGGCCGCGACGTCGCGGATGCGACCGCCGATGTTGCTCGGGCCGAGGTCCGACCACACCTGGTCCGTGCTCGGCGAGCCCATGGCCGACACACCCATCTGCGTGGACTGCGAGATCGCCGCGGTGACGGCGGCGTCCGGGATCGAGCCGTCGGCATTGGCCCGCTGCCAGTACATCCACTCCTCGGCGCCCACCGGATTCGCCGTGACAGACGACTGGGCGCTCGGTGCCTTCGTTCCGTCGACCTTCGGTTCGGTGACGGACGCGGCGCCGGCGCCCAGGAGGATCATGATGGCCGTTGCGGCCAGGATCGGGACATGTCTTGCTCTGCGTAAGGCCACGCGTGCCTCCAAGGTCAAGTGGGGCGCGCCATCGCCGCCCACTCCTCCGCGGCGACGGCGATCTCCTTGTGGCACCGGGCCTTCAGGCGTGCCGCGCTGCGGGGCGCACCTTAACATCCGCGAAGTCCGGATCTTCGGTCTTGCGACGGCTGTTCGAGCGCCGGCGCGTAACCGGCGTATCTAGAGTGTCCGCATGGTCGAACGTGCTACCCGCCGACCGTCGCCGCGCTCGACGGCGCGCGTGGCGGCGACGGCGTTGCTGGTCGTTCTCGCGGGGTGCTCGGCCGAGTCAGGGGACGACGCGGACGCCGCGTGCTCGCCGCCGCGGCCCGCTCCCCCGGCGGAGACCGCGCTCATGCCGGACGGGCTGTCCTTCGACCGGATCGGCACGGTCACGCGCGTGGTGAGCACGGAAGGCCACATCACGGTGCGGGCGGTCGCGGCCAAGCCGCTCGACGAGGTCACGGTGCTGATCCAGGACGCGGTGACCGCCGCCGGCTACCGCCCGGCCGGCATGGACAACGAGGGCTTCGAGGCGGAGGTCTTCTTCACCTCCGGGTCGTACGCCGCGGGTCAGGCGATCGTGCGGCGGGCCGAGTGCGAGGACCGGTGGGACATCGACCTCGTCCTCATCGACCCCGACGTCGTGCCCGCACCGCCAGCCCTTCCCACCACGACAACGGAAACGCCGTGACCGAGCGCGGGACGGACAGCACCGGGCGGCGGAGCCGGTGGTGGGTCACGCCGGTGGTGCTGGCCGCGTCGCTGATCGTCGCGGCCGGGCTCGGCGTCGCGCGGCCGGGCGGTTTCGTGCTGCTGGGCCGGCTCGACCGGCCGTTCCTGTTCGGCACCATGGCATTGGGTCTGCTGGCACTGGCGTCCTGGCTGGCGGTCCGTCACCCGGTGTGGCGGCGGGTCCTCGCCGGTCTGCTGGTGGCGTTCGCCGTGGGCTGGGCCGCGCTCGGCGCGCTGGCCGCGTCGCTGCGTGACGACCTGCGGGAGATCTCCCGCCACCGCTCCCCCGACGCCGGCAGGGAACTGCTGCTCTACCGCGGCTCGAACGTCATCGACCCGACCTGGGAGCTGAGGCTGCGGTCGGGGAGTGGGTTGACCGCGCGCGAGTGGGACCTGGGTTGTGTCAACTCCGACCAGGACTCGCTGACGGACGTGGAGTGGACCGGCGCGGACGGGCTGCGCGTGCACCTGTCCCGACGCGGCCCGGTCGAGATCGTCCTGGACGGCTCGACCGGGCGTCCGGACGGCCGGATTTCGGTCGGCTGCTGACGACCGCGCCGGGCCATCGCGGCGGCCGCCGGTGCGGTCGTCAGTTCGGTCGTCAGTGTTACGCGGTCGTCAGTGTTGGGAGGCCGGCTCGGACAAGTGGTCGAGCCGCGGGTTGTCGGCCGTCGACCGCAGGGTGGAGCAGCCCGAGGTGGGCAGGTCGGTCGGCAGCGGAGGCGCCAGCCCGTCGTAGATCGCCAGCAGCATGTTCTGCGGGCACCGCAGCACTGCGGCGCCGTCGGTCTTGATCTGGAAGTGCAGGTGCGGTCCGGTCGAGTTGCCGGTGTTGCCGGTCGCGCCGAGGAGTTGTCCGGGTTGGACCGGCCCGGAGGAGATCGCGTGGCTGTCGAAGTGGCAGTAGGTGTACAGGGCCCCGTCGTCGGCCGACAGTTCGACGCCGTTGCCGCAGCCGCTGTCGGTGAACACCACCGCCTGCCCGGAGGTCACCGCGTAGGCGTCGGTGCCGGTGGGGACCGGAAGGTCGATCGACGGGTAGTCGTGATGGGGATCGTCGTACTCGTCGCGGGGCAGCGCGTCGTGCGGCAGGGGAAGGGCGTAGCTGGCCTGGGTCGCCTCGTGCCCCGCGGCGGCGTCGTGCTCGCCGGTCGCCGCGGCGGCCACCGGGACGGTGAGGACCGCCGATGCGATAGCGAGGCCGGTCACGATCTTGCCGCGGGCGGTCATGGGAACACTCCTCACCGTGCGCGCGCGTCAGTCGGTGATTATCTTCCCGATTACCCTTGCTCTAGGCAAGACTTCAACCATCGGTCGCCGTTGCCAGCTTCACGGACGGGCGGGGCCGAGCTCGGTCAGTTTCGTCACGATGTCGCGGACCAGGGAGCCCGGTGGGAACACGGCGGCGACACCGAGCTGTTCGAGTGCCGCGATGTCCGGTCGCGGGATGACCCCGCCGACCACCACCGCGGCGGTGCACTCCTGCCGTCGCATCTCCGCCATCACCGCGCGCAGGTAGGTCAGGTGCCCACCGGCCAGGCTGCTCACGCCGATCACGTCGGCGTCCTCCATCACGGCCGTCGACACCACGGCCCGTGGGCTCTGCCGCAGGCCGAGGACGATCACCTCGAAGCCGTGGTCGCGCAGACCTCGGGAGATCACGTGCATCCCCCGCTCGTGGGCATCCAGGCCCGCCTTGGTCAGGACCACCCTGATGGGTCGGGTCGCCTGACGGGTGCCGCTATGAGCCATGACGCCTTCCTCCGACGGCTGGGATCGTCCGGCGCCGCACGGACTCGGCGCGCAGCAGCTCCCAGTTGGACATCAGCTCGGCCGGAACCTCCGCCCGATCGAGCCACTGGGTGAGGATCCGCTTGTGGGTCGCGGCCGACTCGCCGGCCTGACGCAACCGGTCCAGGGTCTCCGCCAGCCACCCGTCGACCTCCTCGGCGGGACCGGCCCACGCGAGTACTCCCCGGCTCACGGCCGTGTCCACCGGCACGGTGAGTCCGAACAGGAACAGCTCCACCGCGGTGGTCCACCCGAACCGCCGGGCCACGAGGTCGATCCCGGCCGGCCGGTACACGGAGCCGAGCCGGTGCGACGGGACGGCGAACGTCACGTCGTCCCGGGCGATGCGCAGGTCGCAGGATGCGACGAGCTCGACGGCGGCACCCCAGCAGTAGCCGTGCAGCACCGCGACGGTCGGCACCGGGCACCCGGCGAGCGCGGCGCCCGCGGCCCCCAGCGGGTCACCCTCGTGTGCGCTGGTGCCCAGCTCGCGCAGGACGGTCAGGTCGAACCCGGCGGAGAACGCCCGCTCCCCCGCCGCTCGCAGGACCACCAGCCGGCAGTCGGCCACCCTCGGGTCATCCAGCACCGCCGCGAGCGTGCGGAGCATGTCCGGGGTGAGCGCGTTCAGCTTCGCCGGCCGGTTCAGGGTGATCTCGAGCCGGTCGTCGTCGAACGCGCACACCAGCGGCGGCGTGCCGGTGGCGTCCGTCATCGCGCGCCCGTGCCGGTCGGCACGGCGGAGTCGGCCAGGCCGAAGCAGTCGCGCAGCACGTCGCAGATCTCGCCGACGGTGGCGTAGGCGAGCGCGCAGTCGATCAGCTCGGGCATGACGTTGTGCCGCTCGTCCCGGGCGGCCTTCTCGAGCGCCCGCAGCGTGGCGGCCACCGCCGCGTCGTCGCGCTCGGCGCGCAGCTCCCGCAACGCGGCGCACTGGCGTTCCTCGGCGCTCGCCAGCTTCTCGCCCGGGTACTCGGGAGTCAGCTTCACCTCGACGTCGAGCTCGTCCTCGCCGGTGAACGCGTTCACCCCGACCCAGACGTCGTCGCCGACCTCCATCGCCCGCTGCTGGTCCCACGCGTTCGAGGCGATCCTGTCCCGGTAGTAGCCGGACTCCACCGCGGCGATCGCCCCGCCGCGCTGCTCCACCCGCTCCAGCGCGTCGAGGGTGTCCGCCTCGATCTCGTCGGTCAGCGCCTCGATCACGTACGAGCCGGCGAACGGGTCCAGGGTGGCGCCCAACTTGGCTTCGTGGAACAGGATCCGCTCCAGGTCGCGCCGAACCTGCTGAGCCTCGCGGCTGTGCCCGAGGCCGAGCGGCTCGTCGAACGGAAAGCTGCCGCTGAGCTGGCCACTGGCGGTGGCCTGGATGATCGCCTCCACGGTCTCCCGCACGATGTTGTTGATCGGCCGCGTGGTGGTCATCCGCAGGTAGGCGTTGCCCCAGGCGTGCTCCCCACCCCGAAGCAGGCATGCCCGGTCGGACTTGGCCCCGAACTCCTCGCGCATGATCCGCGCCCACATCCGCCTGGCCGCCCGCGGAGCCGCGATACCGCGCAGGAAGTCCAGTGTGGAGTCACCGAAGCCGCGGAAGGTGAACCGCCGGACGAAGTCGTCCGGGTCCAGCCCGACCGCGATCCCCTGGCGCACGTACTCCTTGGCGTTGGCGAAGGCGAAGGCGAACGAGTCCGGAGTGGACGCACCGGCGTAGCGCATGTGCTCGGCGCAGATGCTGATCGAGTTCGACCGCGGCATGTGCCGCGCCGTGAAGTCGATGACGTCCCGCGTCAGGCGCAGCGACTCGCGGACCGGGAAGATGTACAGGCCGCGCGCGACGAACTCCTTGAGGATGTCGTTCTGGGGCGTGCAACGCAGCGCGGCGAGCGGGACGTCGTGCTTTCGCGCCAGTGCGCAGTAGAACGCCACATACACGGCGGCCGGGGCGTTGATGGTCCAGTTGCTGGAGATCGTCGCGAGCTCGGGTGGATCGCCGAACGCGGCGTAGATGTTCTCGAAGTCGCGGAGGCTGTCGATCGCCACGCCGACCTGACCCACCTCACCGGCGGCCTCGTCACTGTCGGAGTCCCACCCCAGCTGGGTGGGCAGGTCGGAGGCGACGTTCGGACCGCCGACCCGCATCCCCGACCGGGCCGCCTCGAGGTAGTAGTCCCGGCAGTCCTCGGACGTGCCGTAGCCGGAGTAGCGGCCCGCCCTGGTGGCCGTCGCGCCGCCACCGCCGTGGAACGGCGTCGGGGTCGGGTAGAGCCACGAGGTGAACGGGTACTCGCCGGGCAGCCCGACGTCGCGCAGGTAGTCGTGCCCGTTCACGCGCAGCGGGGTGGCCGGCTCGGCGACCGCCCGGTTCGCCTCGCCTCCCAGCCGCTCCTGGGACTTCCGCAGGGTGTGGTCACGCCAGTGGGCGAGCCGTTCGGAGATCTCCGCACCGGCTGCCCGCGCATCCTCTCGCGAGGTCATGTGGGCTGCCTCCGTTGTCAGCCGGGCATTCCCTTGAGCCCGGTCAGTGTGCTGGCAATGATGTTGCGCTGGACCTCGTTGGTCCCCTCGACGATCTGGAACACCTTGGCGTCGCGGTAGCAGCGACTGACCCGAACCTCCTCGGCGACCCCGTGCGCCCCGTGGATCTGCACCGCGTCGGTCGCCACCCGCTGCGCCACGTCGCTGGCGTAACACTTGGCGATGCTCGCGGCGAGCCGGGCATCCGACCGTCCGGCGTCGATGGCTTCCGCGCACTCGCGAACCAGCAGCCGGGCCGCCCGGGTCTGCATCGCCATGTCGGCCAGCTTGGCACCAACCTGTTGGTACGACGCGATCCTGCGGCCGAACGTCGTGCGCTCCTTGGCCCACGCGATCGAGTCGTCCAGGCATGCCTGGGCGAGGCCGACGGCACGCGCGGCGACCGACAGCCGGCCGCGTTCCACCGCGATCATCGCCACCTGGAAGCCCTCCCCCTCCTGCCCGATCAACGCGTCCGGCGGGACCACGACGTCGTCGAAGGCCAGTTCGCCGGTGCAGATGGGCCGGAAGCCGAGCTTGTTGCGGAACGGGTTGCGGATCAGGCCCGGCGCGTCGGACGGGACGACGAACGCGCTCATCGCGGTGCGTCCCTCCTCCCCCTCCCGGACGGCGAACATCACGAAGAACGAGGCGATGTCCAGGTTGGAGATCCACGCCTTGCGGCCGTTGATGACGTAGCCGTCGGACACCTGGCGGTACCGGGTCCTGGTTCCGGCCACGTCGCTGCCCGACTGCGGCTCGGTGACCCCGGCGCCGCCGAAGGTCTGCCCCTTGGCCAGCGGCACGAGGTAGCGCTTCTTCTGCTCCTCGGTGCCGAACGCGAGGATCCCGGCGCCGACGAGCGCCGACGGCATGCTCATCAGCACCCCGAGGACGTGGTCGTACTTGGAGATCTCCTCGATCAGCGTGGCGTAGGTGAGGTGGTCCAGCGCGGTCCCGCCCCACTCGAGGGGCACGGTGCCACCGAAGAGATCCAAGCCGGCCATCTGGGTGAGCAGGTCGGGCGGGATCCGCTCCTCCGCGTCGTACCGGGCGACCCTGGGCTTGACCTCCCGCTCGGCGAACTGCCGGAGGCTCCGCACCAGATGGTCCCGCTCCTCGTTGTTCACCGCCATAGATATGCATACTATATGAATAGTAAGACTAAGTCCAGGTCCGACCGGGTGCGTGACCGGTCACGGAAGCCTCGTCCCGCCACGCGCCGGGGCCGCCGAACGAGACCGCGCGCAGCGACCGCAGCACGGTCGCGGTGTCGAGGTTCCCCGCCGCCCACGAGTGGATCGAGCCGAGCAGCCAGGGGCCCAGCGCCTCGGCTCCCGCGGCGCTGACGCAGCCGAGGAACTTGCCCTCCAGCTCCTCGGTGGCCAGCGGTTCGGCGGGATCCATCCCGCGCGGGCACGGCGCGTAGCCCTCCAGCTGTTCGCCGGACTCCAGCGTCACCGTGACCGAGGCGGAGAAGCAGTCCCGCCGTCCGGGTGGGACGAACTGCCTGGCCGGCTCCAGCTCGCCGACCGACGTCACGGCGAGCAGCCGGGACAGCCGCGGGTCGGCGATGCGGTCGGGCGCGAAGTCGAGCGGTCCGACCGCGCCGTCGGCACACGCCACCGCGACCACGTACTGCACGCTGAACCTCGCCTGGGTCGGGGTGGTCGGCCGCGGGCGGTCGATGTGTGGCAGCCGCCGCGGGTGGGTCCTGATCTCGATCGCCCGGATGGCGTCTGGGTCGAACGCCGGATGGGCGCGCAGCCGCAACGCGGCGTCGATCGGCGCGTGCGTGCTGCCGCAGCACGGGTACAGCTTGAAGACCAGGCCGGGCCGCAGCACCTCCCAGTCCATACCGAGCCGTGCCAGCGGTGACCAGTCCACGACAGGTTGTCCGTTGTAGACAGTCGGGAACGAGTGCACGCCGGTGAAGACTCCCGGGTTGGCACTCGCGGCCAGGCCCGCCAGCGACACGGCCTGCACCGCCTTGCTCGCCGCGAAACCCACTTGGACGGGCTTCATCGCGGTGCCGAAGTTGCCCTTGATGCCCGACGCGAACGACGCCGCGATCGCCAACGCGCGAACGGTCGTCACGACGTCCAGGCCCACCAGCCGGGCCACGGCGGCCGTGGCACCGAAGATGCCGAGCGTCGCGGTGGGATGCCACCCCTTCTCGTAGTGCGTGTGGTTGAGGCACCGGCCCAGCCCGCACATCGTCTCGACCCCGACCGCGTACGCCTCGAGCACCTCACGCGCGCCCCGGCCGAGCGACTCGGCGACGGCCACGACGGCCGGCAGGACGACCACGGTCGGATGCCCGCCGACCGAGTCGTGGTGGTCGTCGTAGTCGAGCACGTGCCCGAGCACGGAGTTGGCGTACGCGGCCGCCTCCGGCACGAGCGGCTCGGCGATGCCGAGCGCCGTCGCCGGCCCCCGCGCGTAGGTGCGCCAGACGTGGTTCAGCAGACCGCGAGCGTCCTCTTGGGACGCACCGGCGACCGCGACGCCGAACACGTCGAGGAAGGCCCGCACGCCCGCCTCGATCACCTCGTCGGGAAAGTCCGACCAGCCGACCGCGAAGTTCGCGATCGCCTCGAGCGGTTCCGGCCCGCCGGTCGCCGTCCCGGCCGGCGCCAACGCGTCCGCGCTGCTGCTCACGAGCTGCCTCCCTGGCTCACCGGCACACCTTCCGGGTGGCCGAGCGACTGACCCCGATCGTCTGCAGGAACGTGGAATGGACTCCCCCGCCACCCGCGACGACGAGTCGGATGTCCGCGGGCGTACGGCTCACCGGGATCATGCTGGCGTCGTCGGCCGAGGCGTCCGGCCAGGTCCTGGTCAGCCGGTAGCGCGCGGCGCTGGCGGAGAACTCGCCGTACGCCAGCTTGGACAGCTCCCACAGCGCCTCACGCACCCGCTGCTTGGTGTACCCGGCCGCGGCGAGCAGGGTGGCGTGCTCGGGGCAGAGCACCAGCCACGGCTCGCCGGCGAACAGGTAGTCGTTCCCGGTCGGGGATCTGATCGAGGACGCGAGCCCGGTGAGCAGCTCGACCGGGTCGGTCGTGGTCTCCAGCATGTTCTGGGTGCCACTCACCGGGACGACCGTCACCGTGCCGTCCGCGCGGTCGAACCCGCAGTCCACATGGTACGGATCCCAGGGGCTCGCTTCCTCGTTCTCGGCCAGGGCGAAGGACAGCTTGGCCGGCTGCCCCTGCGTCGCGGCGTCCAGGATCCCGGTGGCACCGCCGACGTTGCGCATGACCAGGCGCAGCGCGCGGCCGATCGCCGAGCCGCTGCCGGGCCCGCCGCCGAGGCAGTTGCCGGCCGAGCCGAGCCCCGCGGCGTCCCGGGCCGGGCCGTTGACCACCAGCATGGCGGTCGCCGGGTTGGTGGTGACCTGCACGGTGGTCAGGCCGAACCGCGGGTCGGCGATCGCCTCCACCGCGGCGACCAGCACCGGCATCGCGTCCGGCGGGCAACCGGCGAGCACGGCGTTCGCGGCGATCTTGAGCACGGTCGCCGCCCCGTTGCCCGGCCCGAGCACGGCGACGACGTGGTCCGGTGCCAGCCGGACCCGCTCCAGTGCACTGTGGACACGATCCTTGGTCGGCGGGACCACCGGCAGGCCGTCGGTCCAGCCCTGCTCCTGGGCGTGCGCCAGCCAGGCGTCCAGCTCCGCCGGAACCCGCAACACCCGGCTCATCGCGCCTTCTCCCGCGAGTCGAAGCCGGCGAACAGGTCGGCATGGTCCCGGAGCGTGTCCGACGCGATGCCGACCAGCCCGGATCGGCCGACCGTGCCGAACGGGTGCGGGAGGACGGCCACGGTGATCGGCGCGCCCGTCGAACCGTGTGCCAGCCGGGCCAGCTGAGCCTCGGTCATCGGCACGAACACCGTGCTGACGAACAGGATGACCGGAACCCCTTGGCCCGCCAGTGAGATCGCGTCGTGGACACTCCACGACGAGCACGAGCCTCAATCACCGGAGCCGGTGATCACGAGGGCGCACCTCTCGGCCAGCTCGCCCAGCCACTCCGCCGGAGCGGGATGCGACTGGCTCGCCTTGGTGCGGTAGACGAGCTCGCCGACGCGGTGGGTCCGGGACAGCGCCGTCCGCAGCTCGGTCATCAGGTTGTTGAAGTTGGGCTTGCCGTTGTCCAGGATCCCCAGCACGCCCGCCGGACGACGCGCCGGCAGGCGCCGTCCCGAGCCCGCCGCCGGGCCGGTCGGTTCGGCGCACGGGTCGTAGATCTCCAGCTCCTCGCCCCGTGTCGATTCGCGCGCAAGCTTGCCTGTGCTTGATGATTCGCTCGCAAGCTCGCGACCGACCGCGCCTCGCGGGCTCGGCCCGGCCGCTCGCGGTCGCCCTGTGCTTGATGATTCGCTCGCAAGCTCGCTCATGACTCGACCACCAGGAGGCACAGCGGCGCGTGCTGTTGGCAGCCGTGCAGGTCCGGATCGCCGAACCGGCCCTGCACCGCGGGGCGCGGGATGGTCGCCTTGACCGCGAGCGCGTTGGGGCACTCGTAGATCCGCACGTCCTCGGGGGCGCACCGGTAGATGTCCGCGATCCGCCGGCGGGTGAGGATCCCGGCCCGCCGGACCCGCTCGAAGTTCTCCTCGCTGTCGAACAGGATGTCGAACGTGAGCAGGAACGGGCCCGCGTTCTTGCTCCGAACCAGCGTGGCGAGCTCGCCGATGGTGTGCCGTGCCATCAGAGCGTCTCCCATACGGTCCGGGACACCTCGGCCGGCTCCCGCGGCACGAGCACGTGGTTGAGGGTGAACTCGTAGACCGGACCACGGTCGAGGTGGGCCGGGTTGTGCAGGAAGGCGAAGGTGCTCACGCCTCCGGACCACTCCGGGATCGGTCGGTGCAGCAGCGGCTGTCGCGCGAGGGCGGCCACCGTGCTGGCCAGGTGCTGGGTCGGCGCCAGAACCTCGACCACCACGCCGACCTCGCGTGGCACCTCGATGCCCGGTTCCCGCTCCCCCATCACCCCGTCGTGGCCGTACCGGTGGATCGCGAGCCGGTAGTCGTCCGGTCCGAGCGTGTCGCCGAGCACCTCGCCGACCCTGCGCGCCAGCTCGGCCCGCACCTGATCCAGCCAGCGATCCAGCCGGCGCAGCAGGTACGGGTCGTGGATGCCGCCGACGATCACGCTGGCGTAGCCCACCTTGCGCGCGCCCTCCAGCTTCACCGTGTACTCGGCCGCCGGCTCGAACGCGCTGCCGGTGATCCGCACGGTCCGGTCGTTCACCGCCTCGTAGGAGGCCCCGCTGACATCGCACGTGCCACCGCTCTCGACGAACCGGTACGGGTCCGCCGTCTCGTAGAGGCTGTGCGCGGCGACGCTCATCGGCGTGGCGCGCAGACCGGCGCCGACCGCGGTGATCAGCGCGCCCCGATCGTCGACGGCGGCCGCGAGCACACCACGCCCGGGCGTCTCGAACGCCATCGAGCCGCACTCGGCCACCTTGGCGGCGTGCCAGGCCGGCCCGGGCGCGCAGCCGTCGAGCAACGGGAGCGCGGCGAACAGGGCCGCGTCGCTGCACCGCCCGGCCACGATCAGCTCCGCCCCCTGCCGGAGTGCCTCCTGCAGCGGCTCCACGCCGATCATGGCCACGGTCCGCTCGTTGCGGTCGAATGTGGACCGGTCGACCGGCGGCGCGTTGTCCAACGGTCTGACCCGGCCGTCGGCGAGCATGGCCGTGAGGTAGTCGGGACGCTGCTCGGTGTAGATCGCCGCGACCCGCGGCCGGAACCCGCGCTGGGCCGCGATCTCCCGCACGATGTCCACCGTCCAGTCGACCTGCCCGTCACTGCCGGCGGTACCGGCCGAGCCGATCAGGACCGGTACGCCGAGCCGGCGCGCGCCGGTCAGGATGATGTCCAAATCAGACAGTACGGTGGGACGCGGGAACGCCGGCACCCCGGAGCCCAACGAGAAGGGGCCGGCGTCGGTGGTGCCGGCGTCGCAGGCGATGAAGTCCGGGTGGGTGGTGTCCAGCGCCTCGCAGAAGGCCTCCCGGTCCACCCCCGCGCCCAGCGCACCCTGTGCCGCGACATACCGGGTGGCCATCACGTGGTGGCCAGTTCGGCGACGAGCCGGCGGGTGACCGCGGCCGCGTCGGCCAGCGCGGCGACGACGCTCGTCCCCGCGCCGGACCGCACGTCGCCGATCGCGTACACCGTGTCGCCGGCGCGCAGCGAGAGGTCCACGTCGATGCGGCCGGTGGCGTCCAGCGGCAGGACGTCCGCGCACCACTCGGTGTTGGGCAACACCCCGTTGCAGACGAACAACCCCGCGATCGCCAGCTCCCTGGTCTGCCCGTCGCCGGCGACGGTGAGCGACTCGACCGCGGTGGCGCCGTGCAACGACTCCGCCGACCACCCGGTGAGCACCTCGATGCGTTCGTCGGCGGCCAGCTTCGCGCCCAGGCGGGGCGGGATCCGCGCCGCCCCGTCGGCGATCACGATGACCCCGCTGGCGAACTCCGCCAGCTCGATCGCCTCGTACGCCACGGCTTCCCCACCGCCCAGCACGGCGACGGGTCTGCCCGCGTACATCGGGCCGTCGCAGGCCGCGCAGTAGCAGACACCCCGGCCCTCCAGCCGTGCGCCGCCGTCGATGCCGAGTGGCCTCGGCCGGGTGCCGGTGGCGATCACCACCCGGTCGGCGGTGCGCGGGCCGAAGTCGGTGCCGACGACGACCTCGCCGTCGCGCAGCTCCAGGCTCGTGGCCTGCCCGTAGCCGACCTCCGCACCCGCGGCGCCGGCCCGGTCGATGAGCGCGGCGCCGAGCTCCGGCCCGGTGCCCGGCCCGAGCACGCCGAAGTCGTCGACGAACCTGCCGAGGTTGAGCAGCTGCCCTCCACCACCGAGCTGGTCGACGACCGCCACGCTCACGCTCGACTCGGCGAGCAGGGCGGCGGCGGTCAGGCCGCCCGGCCCGCCCCCGACGACCACCACGTCAGGCCGGCTCATGCTCGTCTCGTTCCCGCCGGGCGTCCGCCGCCGCTCCGCTGCGACTGCCCACCGCGTCGAACACGTCACCGCGGATCATGTTCCACAGGTCCTGCACCATGCCCTGGAACCCCGCGTCACGCTTGAGGTCGAGGCTGCGTGGCCGGGCATAGGGCACCCTGACGTCCGCGACGATCCGGCCGGGGTTGACGCCCATGACGATCACCCGGTCGCCCAGGAACAGCGCCTCGTCGATCTGGTGCGTCACGAACACGACGGTCTTCTGCTCGCCCTTGTTCCAGATCGCCAGCAGCTCCTCCTGCATGACCTCCCGGGTCTGTGCGTCCAGCGCGGCGAAGGGCTCGTCCATCAGCAGCACGTCGGGATCGGTGGCCAGCGCCCGGGCGAGGTTGACCCGCTGCCGCATCCCGCCGGACAGCTCCTTGGGCAACCGGTCCTCGTAGCCGGCCAGGCCGACCCGCGCGATCAGGTCGCGCACCGCCTCGGCGGAGATGTCCCTGCGCTGGATCTGACAGCCGAACCGCACGTTCTCCTCGACCGTCCGCCACGGCAGCAGGGTGTCCGACTGGAACACCATCGAGGTCCGCCCGCCCGGCTTCGTGCGCCGCACGCCGGACACGGTGATCGTCCCGGAGGTCGGCCTCAACAACCCGGAGATCGCCCGGAGCAGGGTCGTCTTCCCGCACCCGCTCGCGCCGATCAACGTGACGAACTCACCCGCCGCGACGGACAGGTCGACATCCTGGAGCACATCGAGCGGTGTGCTGCCCGGCCGGTCGAACCGGTGGTTCAGCCCGGCGATCTCGATGCCCTCGCCGGAGCTCGGAGCCGGCTCGCTGGCCTTGCGCACCGGTCGCCTCGTGCTTACTGGCGCCAACTCGACAACCTCCTCTCGAATATCCCCATGACGTTCACCGCGATCAGGGCCATCACCGCGAACACGACGATGGACGCGAAGATGCCGGCCGTGTCGAAGGCGTCGCGGGAGGCGAAGAGCCGGTACCCGAGCCCGGCGGTCGAGCCGAACAGCTCGCCGACCACGACGCCCGCCACCGCCCGCCCGACGCCGACGCGCAGGCCGACCGCGATGGTCGGGATCGCGTACGGCAGCCGAACCCACTTGAACTCCTGCCACGGGCTGCAACCGAACGACCGGGCCATCTCCAGGGAGGGCTTGTCGGTGTGCAGGAAGCCCTGCATGGTGTTCAGCAGGATCGTCCACATGGCCACGAACGTCACGAAGGCGAACTTCGACACCAGCCCGATGCCCAGCATCAGGATGAACAGCGGTGCCAGCGCCAGGACCGGGGTCGCGTTGAACACGTCCACCCAGAAGATCAGGATCGATCTGACCTTCGTGGACAGTCCCATCGCGGTGCCGATGCCGGTTCCGATGACGACCGCGCACAGGTAGCCGACGACGAGCTCGATCGCCGTGACCCGGATGTCGTTGACCAGGGCACCGCTGGCGAACAGCTCGTACATCCGAACCATGGCGTCGGAGAACGGGACGAAGAACGTCCGGTCGGTGACGACGTACTGGCCGACCAGCTCCCAGATCGCGAGCCCGGCGACCAGTGACACGACCGGCCGAACCCAACCCCGCAGTCTCCTGCCGACCCACGACGACGTGGCGGCGGGGGCCGGGCCGCCTGCCGTCGTCGGCCCGGCGATCGTCCGTGTCACCGCTTCCTCCCGGGGTTGCGGACGTTTCAGGACTTGTCCGACGTGCAGTCGGTGGACACCATCGCGCTCGGGTCCGGCGCGGTGGGAGCGCCGACGCCGGCGAGCAGGTCGTTGGTTCCCTTGAGTGTCTCAAGTGGATCGTTGATACCCATCATCGCGCCCTGATCCGTGTACAGGTCGTAGGTGCTCTTGGCGTCGCTCTCGCTGTTGTTCCCGGTCTCCACCAACGCGGCGATGGCCTTCTCCTTGTTCGCCGGGTCGGCGAGGAACTCCGAGATCTCCCGCAGCGCGTCGAAGTACCGGCCCAACGCCGAGCACGTGTTCTCGTCCTCGAGGGACTCGGCCTGCACGATGTCGGTGATCCCGTACCAGGGGGCGGACTTCACCGTGTAGTCGAGCACCTTCATTCCGCTCGCCTCGGCTTTGAAGTCCGCGGGTTGGGCGAGGACCGCGATGTCCACCGCTCCGGACTTCAGCGCCGCGAGCCTGGCCGCGGTACCGCCGGTGGTGACGAAGGAGTAGCGGTCCTCGGCGATGCCGGCGTTGTCCAGCAGGAGCCGGCTGAACGCGGCGATCGACGTGGTCGGGCTGGACACGCCCACCTTGAAGTTCTGCGGCAGGTCGTCGTAGCTCTCGACCCCGGACTTGCCGACGACCGAGAACACGATCGGCGCCTCGAAGTTGAGGATCCGCAGCTCGCTACCGCTGGACGCGGCGGCAAGGGCCGGGTCGGGCAGCGAGTTGGCCATGTCGGCGTCGCCGGAGAGCACCAGGTTCACCATGTCGGTCGAGGAACCGGTGCGCGGCACGACGGGCGTGACCTTCACCTTGTGCTTGTCGAAGACGCCGTACTGCTGGCCGACGAACACGTGCCAGTAGATGGCGAGATCACCGCCGATGGCGAGGCGTAGCTCCAACGTCTCGTCGCCGGCGGGTTCGGACGACGACCCGCCGGAGTCGCCGCCACACGCGGTGGCGAGCAGTGCTGTCGCCAGCGCCGCCGTGACCATCATGCGCCCCCGGAACCTACCCATCATTAGCACATCCTCCTCGACGGCTGACGGATCTTCCCGCTACACGGGCGCATCGGGTGGCGCCCCGCAGAAGTTGTGGCCAGTTGCTATGCCTGCCCAGACCGCCTCGTGCGCGGCGAGCGGCGCAATCCCTTCGTGCGGATATGCTAATAGTACATATATTTCAACCCGTGTCCAGAGCTGTCGTCATCGCGGTCCGGTCACGGCCACCTGACCGTCTACTGCGGACTATCCGGTGAGAACGACCGCGCGTCCCGGCCGACGTAGCGCTGCCTCGGCCGCACGAGCCCGTCCTCTCGCTCGCGCGACTCGCACCAGTGCGCGACCCAACCGGACACCCGTGCCGCGGCGAAGGCGACCGTGTACAGCTCCGGCGCGACGCCGAGCGCGAGGTAGCCGATGCCGAGGTAGAAGTCGAGGTTGGGAAACAGGTTCCGGGAGACGAAGTAGTCCTCCGACCGGGCCGCTCGCTCCACCTCGGTCGCGACCGCGTACAGCGCACGCGACTCGTCGGTGGCCGCCAACCGGTCCAGCAGCGCCCGAACCGCCGCCACCCGCGGGTCCGGTCGCTTGTAGACCCGGTGGCCGAATCCGTGCAGCCTGGCTCCCCCGGCGATCACCGAGTGGATGTATCCGGCGGCCCGGTCGGGTTCGTGGATCCGGCGGAACATGGCGACGGTCTCCGCGGCCGCGCCGCCGTGCCGGCTGCCGTCCATCGCCGCGCACGCCGCCGCCACGCACGAGTACGGGTCCGCGTGTGCCGAGCCGACCACCCGCATCGCCGTGGTGGAGCAGCTCTGCTCATGGTCGGCCTGCAGGATGAACAGCGTCTCGAGCGCCCGCGCGGCCACGGTGTCGGGCCGCCGGCCCGTGAGCTGGTACAGCATGCCGGCCGGCGGGGAGAGGTCGTCCACGGGCGGTCGCGGCGGCCGGCCGGACCGGGCCCGCTGGATGTCGGCCACCAGCGCCGGCAGCATGCCGACGATCCGGGCGGCGTGGCCGTGCCGTGACCGCGCGTCGTCGGTGTCGCGGGCGTCCGGGCGCAGCGCCGAGGTATAGCCCAGAGCGGAGATCAGCATGCCCATCGGGCGACCGTCGCGGCCGAACGTGCGCAGGTGCGGGTGGATCCCCGCGTCCAGCCGGGCACCGTCCAGCGTCCGCCGCCGCCACTGCGCCAACTGCCCGGCATCCGGCAACTCCCCGTGCAGCAGCAGGTAGGCGGTCTCCAGGTAGGTCGAGCTCTCGGCGAGCTCGTCGGCCGGGTACCCGCGGTAGTACAGCCTCCCGTGTTCGGCCGACGACCGGGTCACGCCGCTCGACCACCCGGACGTGTGCCGCAGGGCCGGGTCGTGGAGGGAGACGTCCGGGAGGACGCGGTGCCAGTCCGACACGTCGACCGTCCCGCCCGTGATCGGGACTCGTTCGGACCGACCGCTTCGGTCGTGCGTGATGGTGATCGTCTCGCTCATGGTGCTCCCGGCTGCGAACCGTTCAGATGACGCCGTCCTGGCTCAGCTCGCGGAGCTCGTCCGCGGACAGCCCCAGCTCCTCGGCGTAGAAGGCCTCGTTGTCCGCGGCCTTCGCCCTGGCCGCGAAGCGGACCGCACCCGGCGTCCGGGACAGCCGCGGCACCACGTTCTGCATCCGGACCGAACCGAGCTCCGGATCGTCGAGCTGGGCGATGTTCTCGCGTTCCCGGTAGTGCGGGTCGGCGAAGATGTCGGCGATGCTCAGCACTTCCACGATCGGGGCGTTGCCCTCGGTCGCGTCCGCGCACAGCTGGTCGCAGCCGATCGTCCCGATCGTCGCCGTCAGCTCGTGGTCGAGCTCGGCGGCGTGTGCCGCGCGGGCCGAGTTGGTGGCGAACCGTGGATCCTCGACGAGGTCCGGCCGGCCGATCGCCCGGCAGACGGCGGTGAACGTGCGCTGGGTGCTGCCCGACAGGAACACCAGCCGGTCGTCCTTCGTGCCGTAGGTGCCGGTCGGTGCGACCTGCGGGGTGGTCTCGGGTGCGCCGGCCACGATGCCGAGCTGGTCGTAGTCGATCGCGTGCGGGCCGAGCAGGGTGAACGGCGTCTCGTAGATGCCGAGGTCGATGACCTGCCCCAGACCGGACCGGTCCCGCTCGCGCAGCGCCACCACCGTGGCGAACGCACCGGCGAGCCCCGTCTGCGCGTCGGCGGCGCCGAACCCCGGGGTGTGCGGCCGGCCCTGTGCGGCACCCGCGGCGTAGGCCTGCCCGCTGAACGCGTTGGACAGCGAGCCGAACCCGCGCCGCCACGAGTTCGGGCCGTACTGGCCGAAACCGCTGATCCGCACCATGATCAGGTCCTCGCGGACCTCGACGAGATCGTCGTACCCGAGGCCCCAGCGCTCCATGGTGCCCGGCCGGAAGTTCTCCACGACGACGTCGAATCCGGCGACGAGCCGGCGCAGGAGCCGCTGGCCCTCCGGGTCGCGCAGGTGCAGCGTGATCGCGCGCTTGTTCCGGTTGACGACCTTGTAGAACAGGCCGACGCCGTTCTTGCTGTGGCCCCAGCGGCGCAGCTCGTCGCCGTTGTCCGGGTGCTCGACCTTGACGACGTCCGCTCCGAAGTCGGCGAGGAACATCCCCACCATCGGCCCCGCCCACAGGTTGGACACGTCCAGCACACGGACGCCCGACAGCGGAGCGGCCCGATCGTGACCGTCCATACCAGACTCCGTTCTCGTGCCGTGGTCGGATCTCAGGGGGCCTGGTGCACCGGCAGGTCACCCAGCCGGCGGCTCACCGGCGGTCCCTGCACGTGGTTCTGGACGTAGCCCTTGCTCTGGTTGCGTCCCCGGTCACCGGCCACCACGATGCCGATGTCCCGCCCCCCGTCGAGCAGGGCACGCAGTGGCCGGTCCGGATCGGCCGAGGCGCCGTAGTCAGCCGGCAACCGCCCCTCGGCCACCAGCCGGTCGATGCTGAAGTCGGTGATGCCGATCGCCCACGCGTAGCGTTCGAACGTCTTCGCCGGCAGCGTCACGGTCTCGGCGAAGTACTCCCGCAGGCGGTCCTTGTCGCAACCGGTGCCGCCGATGGCCTTCGCGATGCTGGGGCTGAGCACGAGCAGCGGGTGGAACCGGCCGAACCAGAAGCCGGTGCAGGCCCAGTAGGACCACATGCCCTGACCGATCACCTCGGCCAGCAGCGAGGCGTGCTCCTCCCAGCTCGCCCCCGCGCTGTAGGTCGGCATGCTGGCCGCGACCACGCTCTGCACGGTCACCACGCTCTCCCGCGGCCCGAATCCCCGCTCGACCGCGAAGCTGGGCCAGCCGACCTCCGCGGCGGCCGCCTCGTTCTCGGCCAGTGCCACGTTGAAGTTCTGCCCGAGCGTCGCCTTGTCCGTACTGCCCGGTGGAGTCCGCAGACCGGCGACATTGCGCATGTACAGCCGGATGAAGCGCCCGATCGAGGCGTTCGCCCGGTGCCCGGTGCGCAACACCCCGCCCGCACAGTTCAGCTCGATCTCGTCGATGACCGGACCGTTCACGATGATCATCGGTTCCCAGCCCGGGGTGCTGCCCGCGTCCTGGAGCCGGAACTCGTCGTCGACGATCGCGCTGACCACGGCGAGCAGGAGCGGCATGTACTCCGGCCGGCACCCGGCGAGCACCCCGTTCACGGCGACGCCGTGCACGGTGGCGATGTTGTTGGCCGGCTGGGCGACTCCCAGCGACACGTCCTCGGCCAGGTGTGAGTGGTCGAGGAAGGCCGCGACCCGGTCCTTCGTCGGCGGCACGATCGGCAGGCCGTCGGTCCACCCGTTGTCGTAGAAGTGGCGGTCGATCTCGGCCAGCGTGCCGGAGAACGTGCCGGTCCTCATGACACCTCCTCCGAGTCGGCCGTGAACGCTTCGATGATCTTCGGAACCAGTTGCTCGGACACCTTGGCGCGCAACGTCTCGCTGGTGTCCGTCATGATCACGCCCGGATACTCGACGAGCGGGAGCTCCCGGTCGATGAGCGCACGGGCTATCGCCCTACCCTGCTGGAGGAACGTCGTGGCCACGATCGACGCTGTCGGGATGCCGATGGCCTCGGCCGCCACACTGGCCCGCAACACGGCGGGCGTGCACGAGCCTCAAGCACCCACCCCGGCCACCACGGCCGTCACCTCGTGGTCCCGCAGCCGCTGGGGGATCTCCGCCAGCACCGCGACCTCGTCCGGACCGTGGATGTCGCCGAACTCGGTGAAGTCGACGAACCGGATGCCGGGATACCGCGCGGTGAGCTCCTCCTCGATGACGGCGAACATCTCGTCCCCGCGAAACACGTGGTCCCAGATCTGGCCGACGACCGCATGGTTCAGGTCGGTCGCGACGACCTGGGCGCCGACCACCCGCTCGGCCGGAACCGGACGGGGCTCGATGACCTCGTACACCGCTTCATCCATCAGTCAGTCCATTCCGCGAGCCCCGAACCCGCCGCCGGCTTTCAGGAAAGCTCCAACCAGTTGACCTGCCCCGAGTACAGCCTGCCGAAATGACCGCGCCAGAAGTCCCTGGCCTCCTCCAGATGAGCCCTCATCTCGGTCGTGGTGGCCTGCTCGTCCTTGCGCTCGAGCGCGTCGACGATGCGGGAATGCGCGTCGGCGACGGCGAGACACCGCTTCGGTGAGTAGGAGACCCCGACGGTGACCCCGTCGGACACGTCCTTCACCGAGTCCACAAAGGCCTGGAGAACCGGGTTCCGCGCGATCGCGGCGATCTTGCTGTGGAAGAACGCGTTCTCCCCCGTGAAGACGTCCACGTCCTCCGGATCAGCCTTCATCCGGTCGATCGACGTGCGCAGCAGCGCGAGGTCGGCCGTGGTGATGTGCTGCGCGGCGCCGCCCGCCAGGCTGGGCTCGATGCACAGGCGTGCCGCGATCAGGTCGCTCAGCGACGCGCCGGCGAAGGTCAGCCAAACCCCGAGCGGATCGGCGAGGTCCTTGGCCTTCGGCAGGCGCACCACCGGCCCGCCGTTCGCGCCCGGCCGGATCCGGATCACGCCGCGCGCCTCCAGCAGGCGCAGCGCCTCCCGGACCGTGGAGCGGCCGACCTTGAGCTCGGAGACCATCTGCTTCTCCGGCAGCAGCGGGTCGCCCTCGCCGAGACCTTTCGTCCGGATCTCGTCCAGCAGTTTCAGGGCGACCACCTCGGCCAGTTTCTTCGGCCGCTGGACCGCCCCCTCACCCGACCCCCGCGGCCTGATCACCGAGTTGGACATCGCCGGTCCACCAACCAATCCTGGGAAATTCCGGACATGATCCCGCTGCCGCACGTCGCGGATCACGACTGCAGAGCAGTGTATGCGGACGGTAACCGTACCTCTAGGAATATATTCAGCATATTCAGCCTGCCCCCGGGCCTACTCGTCCGCGGCCCTCGGGCGCCAGGACAGCCCGAACTCCTCGCGCAACCGGTCAGAGTCGCCACCCGGTCGCGGTGGGGCGCCGTAGGCCGGGGTGAACCCGGTCAGCCTGATCGGCGTGCCCACCAACTGGACCTGGCCGCCGGACCGGTGCGGGACGTCGACGATCATGTCCCGGGCACGCACCTGCCGCTCGTCCAGAGCCTCGGCAAGGTTGTTCACCGGTCCACACGGGATGCCCGCCTCCTGGAGCACGTCCACCCACTTCCTGGCCGGCGCGGTGGAGAAGTGCTCGGCGAGCAGCTGGGACAGCTCCTCGGTGTGGTCGATCCTCTCCGCCGCGCTGGCGAAGCGCGGGTCGGCCAGCCAGTCCTCGCGGCCGAGGGCGTGGCACAGCGTGGTCCACGGAGCCTGATCGATCACGGCCACCACGAAGTAGCGGCCGTCCTGGCCGGCGAACGCGCCGTAGGTCGGCGAGTGCCCGCCGGACCCCTGCGGCCCGGCGAGGAAACCACCGTTGAGATAGTAGGCGGCGAAGTACGGGATGAGCGCCATCTGGCCGTCGAGCAACGACATGTCGACGTACTGCGCGTCCGGGTAGCCGTCGGCTCGGCGCAGCAACGCGCTCACGATGGCGAGCGCGGTCCACATGCCACCGGCCAGGTCGGCGACCGGGATGCCCGCCCGCGCGGGGCGCTCGCCGGGGTAGCCGGTCATGCTCATCCCGCCGGACATCGCCTGGATGACCAGATCGACGCCCGGCCGCGCCTGGTCCGGGCCGGTGGATCCGAACGCCGACAGCGACGCGTAGACGAGCCGCTCGTTGTACTGGCGCAGTGTGTCGAAGTCGATCCGCAACCTGTCGACCACGCCTGGCCGGAAGTTGTTGAACACCACGTCGGCGCGCTCGACCAGCCGGTAGAAGTCGGCCAGCCCGACCTCGTCCTTCAGATCGAGGGTGAGGCTCTCCTTGGACCGGTTGACCGCGATGTAGTGCAGGTCGTCGCCGGCGTAGAGATGCCGGATGATCCCGCCCGGGTCGTAGCCACCCTTCGATCCCGGTGGCTCGACCTTGATGACCCGAGCACCCAGGTCGGCGAGGGTCATCGCGCAGAACGGCCCGGCCAGATGCCAGGACAGATCGACGACGGTGGTGCCGGCCAGCGGCGCGGCAGCAGGGTCGAGGGGCCCACCCGCCATGTTGTTCTCCTCCCGTACGAGGAAGGATACATAATATGCGTATGTTTAGGCGGGTGTCCATCTTCCCTTACTGAAAGCGCCCGACCGGACGCTGTGGGATCACGCTCAACGAATGTTCAGCGAGACGTCCTCGCCGGCCGGGTGCTCGCCGGACAGTCGCAGCAGGGCGTTCGCCGGTACCGACAGTGGCCGGGTCGTACGGGTGATCAGCAGGTCGGTGTCGACGATGCCGTCGTGCACGGTCGGGCCGAACGGGCTCCAGAACGCGCCGTCCACCGTGACCGTCAGCTCGGCCGGCACGTCGACCTGACGCGCCACCACGCCGAGGTCGTGGTCGACGGCCCTGCCCCGGCGCACGATCGGCCGCACGATGTGGTCCTCGTCCGGCACGCCCAGCTCGCGGTGCAGGGCGCACAGGCGGTCCAGCTCAGCGTCCTCGATGGACTCCACGGTGGTGGCGATCCGTACCCTGATCCCCCGGTCCACGAGCCTCGGCACGGCGTCGACGACCTTGCGGAAGTTCTCCGCGCCGCGCATCTCGTCGTTGTCGTCGGCGTCGGGGCGGTCCAGGGAGATCTGCATCGCGACGTCGCGCTCTCGCAACGGGGTCACCGCCTCGAGGAGCCGGCGGGTGAACAGCGTGCCGTTGGTGAGCACCAGCACCGGCAGCCGCCGCGACATCTCCGCGAGAGTCTCGGGCAGCCAGCGCAGCAGGAACGGTTCGCCACCGGTGACGCCGAGGTCGGTGAAGCCGAGCTCGGCCGCCTCGTCGGCGATCTCCAGCATCCGTTCGCGGCCGATCACGCGGTGCGGCGACTTCGGTGCCGACTCGGTGAGGCAGTACGTGCAGGCGAGGTTGCAGTGGTAGTCGGCGTACATCCACACCCTGCCCGGCAGGGTGCCGGCCGCCACGGCCTCCGCGATCGCTGTCATAGCAGGTCTTCCTCGGTGAGGCGGTGCACGGTGTCGGCCGAGGTGGGCAGCCGCAACGCGGTCGCGAACCGGTTCAGCATCATGGTCGCGCCGACGAGCATGGTCAGCTCGACCACCTCGTGGTCGTCCCGGTGCTCGTGCAACGCGGCGGTCGTGGTGTCGGCGACCGCGCCGCGCTCGCCCGCGACCGCGTCGACCCAGGCCAGCAACGCCGCCTCGCGCGGTTCGGGGAACGCCGAGCCGACCGGCGCCTCGCCGCGCAGGGCGAGGATCTCGTCGCGGGTGAGCCCGGCGTCCAGCGCCACCGCGGTGTGAGTTTGCACGCAGTAGCGGCACTCCAGCAACGCCGACGTTCGGACGATCACCAACTCCTTGGCACGCCAGGAGATCGCGGAGGGCCCGAGTGCGGCACCGATGAACGGGAGCGCGACCTCCAGCAACTCGGGCACCTGGGCGAGCGACGCTACGATCGGCCCGGGGTCACCGTTCGCATAGAACGGTCGGGCGAGCAGCGGCGCTTGCTCCGCGTCGATGAGACACACCGTCGACATGGGCCTCACCCTAGGGGCCACGACGGCGATCACGGAGGCGCCTACCGGGGACGTCATGACTTGGTAATGACCATATGGGTGCCACCTGGCCCGCGGGCTGTGATTGCATCCAGGAGCCGCCTCACGCCCATCACCGAAGGCGAAGACGAATGATACGTGCACTCGTCACACTGGTCCTGATACTCGCGGTTGCCTCGTGCGGGTCGACGGCGGCGGACGAACGCGAGACCCGCGACGGCGTACCGGCGACGCTGCGGGTCGGGCTGATCCCCAACATCGCTCCCGAGGAGCAGGAGGCCAAGTACCAGCCGTTCGCCGACTATCTGGCCGACGAGCTCGGCGTCGAGGTCGAGCTGTTCGTAGCCTCGGACTACGCGGGCGTGGTGGCGGCGCTGGTGGGTGGCCGGATCGACGTGGCCTACCTCGGCGGCCTCACCTACGTGCAGGCCGAGCAGCAGGTGGAGCTGACGCCGCTGGTCACCGAGATCGACCACGAGACCGGCACGACGAAGTACCTCTCGGCCATCGTGGCACGCGCCGACTCCGACATCGACGACATCGACGACGTCGTCGCCGAGGGCAGGACGTTCGCGTTCGGCGATGTCAGCTCCACCTCGGGCAGCCTGTACCCGCGGATCATGCTGACCGACGCCGGCGCGCGCTGCGACGCCCGGCGGGTCGAGCAGTGCCCGCCGCTGGAGCGGGTCGACTTCACCGGCGGCCACGACGCCACCGCGCTGGCGGTGCTCGGTGGGAAGGTGGACGCGGGCGGTGTGGAGCTGCGGATCCTGCACCGGTTGGAGAACGAGGGCACGGTCACCAAGGGCGCGCTCCGGGTGGTCGAAGAGCGCGAGGTGCCGGGCTACCCGTGGGTCATGCGCACCGAGCTCGGGGACCGGGCCGCCCAGCGGATCAGCGAGGCGTTCACCGCGATCGACGACCCGAAGCTGCTCGACCTGATGCGGGCGCGCAGCTATGCGAAGGTGACTGCCGCGGACTACGAGGAGATCCGTACTCGCGGCACCGGGCTGGGGCTGGTGGAGGTGGGGTAAACGATCGGTGTCTCGATGGCAGTCTCCGTGGCAGTCTCCGTACGGGATCTCACGGTCGAGTTCGCCGACCGCGGCCTGGTCGCGCTCGACGGCGTGAGCTTCGAGATCGAGGCGGGCGAGCGCGTCGCCCTGCTCGGTCCGTCCGGTGCGGGCAAGTCCACATTGCTGCGTGCGCTGCTCGGCGCGGTGCCCGCCGCGGGTGAGGTGCGCGTGGGCGGGCATGACCCGTACGGCCGATCGGTGCGAAAGGTGCGGCGCGACACCGGCTTTCTGCGGCAGGGCGACGACCTCATCCTCGGCGTGTCCGCGCGGCTCAACGCCCTGATGGGCACGGTGGCCGGATGGCGGCTGCGGGGCTGGGGCGCCGTGCTGACGGGTCGGGTGCCGGCCGGCTACGCGGACCGGTTGGCCGAGCTGGCCTCGCGGCACGGGGTCGGCGACTGTCTTGCCGCGCGGGCGAGCCAGCTCTCCGGCGGACAGCGGCAGCGGATCGCGCTGATCCGCGCGTTGCTGCCGTCGCCGGGGCTGCTGCTCGCCGACGAGCCGACGACCGGGCTGGACCCGGTGACGGCAGCGGCGGCCGTGGACGCCCTGCACGACGCCGGCGCCACGGTGATCGCCGCGACGCACGACCTCGCCGTGGCCGCGACGTTCCCGCGGATCGTCGCGCTGCGTGCCGGGCGGATCGTCTATGACGGCCCGGCGATCGACGAACCGACCACGGCGCGGATCTACCAGCAGGACGGCTACCAACAGGACACGGTCGGATGAGCGCGCCAGCACCGCACCGCGAGGCACCGCCGGTTCCGGGTCCGGGCGCCCGCCCGGTGCGCTGGGGTGTCGCCATCGCGACCGTCGCCGTCCTGGTGTGGGCCGTGCAGGGCACGGGGATCAGCGTCGGGGAGCTCGTGTCGGGTGGCGCCGGGGCACGCGACTTGCTCGGCGGGTTTCTCTCCCCCGACCTGTCCGGCGAGTTCCTGGCCACCGTCGGCGGCGCGATCGTGCAGACCACGCAGATCTCGCTGGCCGGCCTGCTGCTGGCCGCCGTCGTGGGCCTGCCCTTCGCGGTACTGCTGGCCCGTAACGTCGACGCTCCGGTTCCGGTGCGGGGGCTGGTGCGGGTGACCGCGGCGGCCCTGCGCGGTGTGCCGGACCTGTTGTGGGCGCTGGTGTTCGTGGCGATGATCGGTCCCGGGCCCGCCGCCGGCACGCTCGCGGTTGCCGTGCACGGCGCCGGCATGCTGGCGAAGCTGGGCGCCGAACAACTGGAGGCGGTCAAGCCGGGCCCGATCGAGGCGCTGCGGCTCACCGGCGCGAACCGCACGTCCGTCGCGCTGCTCGGGGTGGTGCCCGAGGCACGGGCCAACGTCGCGTCGGTGCTGCTGTACCAGTGGGAGTGCAACGTGCGCACGTCGACCGTGCTCGGCTTCGTCGGGGCCGGCGGAGTCGGGCAGGAGCTCGCCGTGTCACTCAAGCTGTTCCGCTACGAAGAACTGTCCACTTTGGTGCTCGCGGTGCTCGCGCTCATCCTCGCCGTGGACCTGCTGTCCCGCCTGATCCGCCGCCGGCTCGGCGCAGTGTCATGACCCGAACTGTCCTGACACCCCTTGTGTCAACCCCAAGATCGAATCAGGCCGAGGCCTTCGCAACCGCACCTCAGGGGACCGTGACGCAAACCAGCCACAAGTACGCGCCCAACAGAACCCTCCGTCCCCCAACGCAACCAACACATCGAATTCCGGGGAGGCGGAGCAGTCATGATCCGAGCCGGCCGGCCACCCAGGTGAAGGCCTGCACGGCACCG
Source organism: Actinophytocola sp. (assembly GCF_050699935.1). Classification (NCBI taxonomy): domain Bacteria; kingdom Bacillati; phylum Actinomycetota; class Actinomycetes; order Pseudonocardiales; family Pseudonocardiaceae; genus Actinophytocola; species Actinophytocola sp. Next base: position 48,660 of record NZ_JBOHGB010000005.1, on the reverse strand, counting down.
GACGGGCTGACGTGCTCCTCGCGCTCGACCCGGACCGTGCGGAAGTCCCTGCCGGCCACGCTGCCGAGCACGTCGGCCAGCTGCTCCGCCGAGTAGCGGGCCACCGGCAGCCCCGAGCAGTACTCGGGACCGTCCGGTGCGAACGTGGCGAGGACGACCGCGCCGCCCGGCTGGACCGCCGCCCGGAGTACCGCCAGGTACCTGGCCCGATCCGCGGCGTCGGTGAGGAAGTGGCACACGGCCCGGTCGTGCCACAGACCGAAGCGGTTTCGTGGGCGCCAGTCGAGCAGGTCCTGGTGCAGCCAGGTCACCGGCCCCGGATCTTCCCGGCCGGGGCCGAGTCGTTCCCGGGCGGCGTCGAGCGCGCACTTCGAGATGTCCAGCACGGACACGTCGGTGAACCCCCGGTCGACCAGCCCGCCGGCGAGGGAGGACGCACCGCCGCCGACATCGACGACCGCCGCGTCGCGCGCGACGCCGAGCGCCTCGATCAACGCCAGCGAGGTCGACGCGACCGGCTGGTACCAGCTGACGCCTTCGGCGCCGCGCTGCTCGTAGACCGCGTCCCAGTGCACGGTATCCCTTCTCGCCTCAGGACGCCGCCGCATCCCGCGGGGTCAGCCCGATGGCCAGCAAGCCTATGCCAAGGCCGCCGAACATTGACACCGTGGAGCCGTCCGCGGTGAGCCAGTTCGTGCCGCTGCCCCACTGCACCAGCCCCACCACCGCGGCGACGACGAAGCCGAGCCCGGCCACGACGACGACCAGCCGCTGGCCGACCAGGCCGCCGAGTACCGCGACCGCACCGAGAACCAGCAGCGCCACCAGACCGGCGTCCGCCACCTGCACGAAGTCGGCCTTGTTCGACTGCGAGCCCGGGGCGATCGCGAACACCGAACAAGCCAGTGCGCCGATCCCGAGCACGAGTGCGGCACGATCGAGCCGATTCGACATCACGAGTCCGTCCTCATGAGAGCCTCAACAGAAGTCGGGGAATGGGAGCCGCGGAGCGCTGCCACACCGGACGCAACGCACCGTCCACTCCGACACTGCGTCCCGCGGCGGTGGCGAACAGTCCGATGTGAACCAAGATCATCAGGTAGTAGGACCACTGCCACTCGTGCGGCGCGTTCAGCGCCGACAATGTGATCACGACCGACTGCGCGACTCCCACGACCGCCCAGAACCGGGTGGCCAGCCCGACCAGCAGGAAGGCACCAAGGCCACCTTCGACCAGCAGGGTCAGCCAGCCGAAGAACGTGAAGTTGGGCAGCACCACGTTCTCCACGAGCCACGCGTAGGGCCCGAACACCGGCCGCGTGACCGCGAACTCGGTGAAATACCGCAGCCCGCCGAAGTTTGGTGGGGGCTTCCACGCGGCGTTCTGCAACCACAGCAACGCGACCCCGATCCGAACGGCCGCGATCGCGGCCGTGGTCAGCCGCGTCGTGACGTATACGGGAGTGTCAGTCATGTGCCGGGCGCTCCTTTCCCTGTGCGCTCCCAGGCAAGTACACCGATCACCGATGCGCAACGTACCAGCGCCTTACCGACTTCTTACGACCATCCCTGGTCACGGCGGTCGGGAGCGCGAGAGCCGTGACCGACGAGTGCGGCTGCCGTCCCGAAAGGACGGTCAGGTCACACTTCCGTGCTCAGACGCGGAGCTCTCTCCGGTGCCGGGGTGCCCACCGCAGGGGTGTCCACGGCGGTTTCCCGGGCGGGACGCAGAGCAACGTCCCGCGGTCCCGTCGCCGCGGGTGCTCGACGACGTGCTGAGCTCCCACCGGCCCCAGGATGGCGCCGAGGACGCGGTGCTGCGCGGCCCGTACGTCGACTACCTGGGCGACGGCCGGTACGAAACCGAGCGGCAGGACCCGGCTGGGTGCGAGGTCTCGGCGCTATTTTCACCGGGCCGAATGTGACTGTACTCATATCTGTACCGTCGCAATCGACGGTCGGTATCGCGGCGTGACGATTGAACTAGCCGTTCCGGTCGCACGAACTCGTCCTTTTGGAATACGAACATCGCGCCCGAACGCGGTTCGCGTATGTTCCGCTTCTCGAACTGCCGCCGATTCTCGACCGATGCGGGATACCGCATACATTGTTCCGGCAACGTGTTGACAGGCAATGTGCCCACCGCTAACGTGCGACTCTGCGTGCGGGCGACGAATCCATATACGGGTGTTCTGTGCTTTTGTGGTCCGAATTCAAACAAGGATGCTGCGAGGTTGAAACCTTTGGTGGAGGCTGCCACGGATTCAGACCGTCACTCCCGTGGTCTCGAGGTCCTGAACCGCTTGACCGCTGGTGATCCCACTCTTTCCCAGGAAATGTCGACAATAGCCGGCGTCGCCCCGGAGCTCAGCCGGCTTGTCGTCGATTTCGTGTTCGGGGAGATCTACGCCCGCCCCGGCCTGGAGCCGCAGCGCCGTCATCTCGTCACGCTGTCGTGCCTCGTCTCCGTCGGTGCGATCGATGAGCTCCGGGTGCATGTCGGCTTGGCGCTCAACACCGGGCTGAGCTCGACGGAAATCGTCGAGGCGATCCTTCACACCGCGGTTTACGCGGGTTTCCCGAGAGCGGTCAGTGCGATGCGCGTCGCGCAGCAGGTCTTCATCGACCGAGGGATTCTCGAACCGAACGAAAGTAACCGAGCTGGATCGACACATCCAAGATCCGCAGGACATTCGAGCCGGGTCGGGATGTAGGGAGACAAGAATTGCCGGACCGTACGCTCCCCGACGACCTGCCGACCACGGAGACAGCGGCGAACGCGATCATTCGCGCGCTCCAGGAGAACGACACCGAGTGCATCTTCGCCATCCCGGGCGGCGCCGTGACTCCCCTGCTGTTCGCCGCCGACGACAATGGTCTTCGCGTCGTCGTCACCCGGCACGAAACCGGTGCCGCGTTCGTGGCGATGGGATACGCACAGGTCGGACGGAGGCTCGGCGTCTGCGCCGTCACCGCCGGCCCGGGTGCCACCAACGCGATCACCGGTATCGCCGCCGCCATGCACGATTCCGCGCCGGTCGTGCTGCTCACCGGCCAGGTCGCGACCAGCGCCTATGGACGTGGCGCGTTCCAGGACAGCAGCCCCATCGGCCCGCTCGACATCACCGGGCTCTACGAGCACGTCACCAAGCGATCGGTGCTGCTGCCGGACGCGGGCCGGGCTCACGACATCGCGCAACACCTGATACGTGAAGCCCTCTCCGCGCGCCAGGGCCCGGTACAGCTGAGCGTGCCGACCAACCTCGCGGTCTCCCGGGTCCCCACGGCGACCTCCCCGGCCCGTGCCATCCGCGAGGCTCGCCCGTCGGTGGACGGCGCCATCATGCGGACGATCGCCCGGGAGCTCACCGCCGCCCGGTGCCCAGCCATCCTGGCCGGTCATGGCGTATACGTCGCCGATGCGTGCGAGGCGTTGCGGGCCGTGGCCGAGAGGTTCGAGGTCCCGGTCGCCACGACACCGAAGGGCAAGGGCGTGTTCCCCGAGGAGCATCCCCTGTCGTTGGGTGTCTTCGGGTTCGGCGGTCCCACACCCGCCGAGTCCTACCTGCTCGACGAGAAGGTCGATCTCCTCGTCGTCGTGGGCACCAGTCTCGGCGAGTTCCAGACCCGCGGGTATCACTCCGGGCTCGGTGCGGACCGAACCGTGGTCCAGATCGACATCGACCCGGCGGTCATCGGGCGCACCTACCGGGCGGAGATCGCGGTGAACGCGGACGCGCGTGCCGCCCTCGAGACGCTCGTGGCCGTCGGCGCCACGGGCCTCGAACCGCCCGAGCGCTTCTGGGCGCAGCGGCCCGCGGCGGTGATCGCGCAGGCCCCGCCGGCCGGAGACGGCCTGTCCCCGAAGGAAGCGGTCGGCGCGGTGTGCGAGCTCCTGCCGGGCGACGCGCTGTTCTTCGTCGACATCGGCAACTGCATGGGCTTGGCCAGCGACTGCCACCGGGTACGGCAGACCGGCACCTACTTCGTCGGCCTGGGCCTGGGGTCGATGGGGTACGCGGGCCCCGCGTCGATCGGGGCGAAGCTCGCCAGGCCGGACCGGCCCGTCGTGGCGTTGATGGGTGACGGCGCGTTCGCGATGACGGGCATGGAGATCCACACCGCGGTCGACAACGACGTACCGGTCGTGTGGGTCGTGCTGAACAACAGCGGACACGGCATGGTGCACACCGGGGAGCTGGCGGTGTTCGGCGACTCCAAGCCGTGGAACCTGTTCGGCCGACCCCTCGACATCGCGACCGTCGCGGCCGGTCTCGGCGCCAGCGTGCACACCGCCGAGACGATCGAGGACGTGCGCGCGGCGATGTGCGACGGCCTGGCGGCAGGAGTGCCGACGGTCATCGACGTACGAGTCGACGCCGACGAGACACCGGCGTTGGTCATGCAGCGCTCGGAGGACATGCGCGCCAGGATCACGGTGTCGGGCTAAGGGGCCACTACCGGTACTCGCCCGGCTTCCTCCCGACCAGCGGTGCCTGGCGGCGGCCCACCGCCACGAGCTCCGCCGTGCTCTCCACCTGCGCCGGGGCGCCCGCCGGCGGGCGGCTACCTCGCCACAGCACCACGGCGATCGACACGCCGGTGCCGGCCCCCAGTGCCATCACGATCCACATCCAGACGGGCACGCCGCCGTCCGGTGGGGGGTCCTCGGGGCGGACCGGTGGTTTCGCGGGCGGTAGCAGGGGGACCTGCGCGTCCGCTTCCGGGCCCCGGCCCCCGGTCGCGTCCGGAGCGGGTGGGCTGCCGCTCACCGGGCTGTCGGGTTGGTCGGCAGAGACATCCGCCCCCGCGCTCGGTGCCGCGCCCAGGACCACGAACAGGGCGACGGCAGCAATGGACACCAGGCGTTTCAGGGTAGGCATGTGCTCCGGATCCTAGGTCTCAAGATCACAAAGTGTTTTGATCCCTCTCGAAGACAAGTACGGTTGCGGATCGCTTCTGGTTCGACTCAATGTGTGACCGGTCGCTGACCAGGGCTCCGGTGTCTCAGATCGAGGCTCACTCCTCGATCCACTCGAGCAGGTCGCCGGGCTGGCAGTCGAGCACCCGGCACATCGCCTCCAGGGTGCTGAAGCGCACGGCCTTGGCGCGACCGTTCTTCAGTACGGCCACGTTCGCCGGGGTGAGCCCCACGCGCTCGGCGAACTCACCGACACTCATCTTGCGTTTGGCCAGCTCGACGTCGATGCGCACCACGATGGGCATCAGATCACCGCTTCCATGTCGGTGCGCAGCGTGGTGGCCTGCCGCAGCAGTGCACGCATCACCACCATCACGAGGCCCAGCACCGCGACACCGATCACCAACAACAGCAGCAGGAGCGGCAGTCCGGGGTCGTCCGCGTTGAATCCCACGTAGAGGAACACGCCCACGAGCACCACCCACGCGGCGACGATGGCCCACACGATCGCGTCCACCCACGTGAAGGACGCCCGGCTGAAGATGCGGTCCTTCTTGACCAGGGTGAGCAACCGCCAGATGGAGACGATCACCACCTGAACGCACAGCACCCAGAACACCGACACGGCGGTCGCCGGCCACCTCAGGTACGCGAGGTCCGGGTCCCGCGCGGCCATGTGCGCGAACTGGCCGGGCAGCGACAGGGTCTGGAACACGACCAAGATCCCGAACAGCAACACGAGGAAGACTCTGAGAACGGCTACTACCCGATGCTCCGTGATCATGAATCGAGTATCGCTTGATACCTATCGACTGTCAATCGATACGTATCGTTCTGCGTGGTGGTCCACGGCCGGCGGCTCGGCCTGGCGGCTCCGGCCGGTCAGCTCCACGGGAAGGGTGAGTGGCTGACCGGGTGCACTCGTCCACTGGAGTAGCGGTCGAACCGGAACGGCTCCAGCAGCGCCTGCGGCTCGCCGAGCATCTCGGCGGCGACGAGGTCGCCGACGCCGATCATCTTGAAGCCGTGGTTGGAGTCGGCGATCACATAGGCGTTCTCCCGGAACGTGTCGAACACCGGGAAGCTGTCCGGGGTGAACGCGCCGACACCACCGGACGGCTCCCGCCGGTACAGCTGCCGGCGGCCTTCGAACCGCTTGTGGCAGTGGGCGAGCGCCGAGGTCCACATGCGCACGAAGTCCTCCCCCACGGAGAACTCCGGGCTGGCGGGACCGTACGGGTCGATCGCCACCTGTTCGGCCGGGCGGGTGACCGGCAGCGGGGCGGCCCCGCCCTGCACCCCGTCGAACTGGAAGTCGGGCTTGTAGTACACGCCCCACAGGGCCTCGGTGACCAGGCCGCCGTCCACGTCGTCGTACAGCGGGGCGTCCGAGTCCACATGCACCACCGGCGGCGGCCTGCCGGTGTTGTCGGTGAACTCCCCCGGATCGACCCCCAGCGTGCCCTCTTGCAACGCGAGGTATGTCCACATCGGAGTGTCGACCCCCGCCACCTCGACACTGGCCGGCAGCTCCAGCATCGCCCACAGATCACGGATCCACGGCCCGGCCGCCACCACGAGCTGGTCGCAGTCGACCACACCGTCGTCGGTCTCGACGGCGGTGACCGCACCACCGTCCACGCGCAGGCCGGTCACCCGGACACCGGTGCGGATGTCGACACCGAGTGCCCGGGCCTTGGCCGCGAGACCGCGCAGCGCCCCTTGGTTGTTGGCGTAGCCGCCGCGTTTCTCGTGCAGCACCACGGAAACCCCCGGCGCCTGCCAGTCCGCGAACAGCTCGGTCAGGTATCCACGCACCGCCGCGGCACCCTCGACCAGTACCGAGTCGTAGCCAATCTCCCGCTGGGAGGCGTGGATGCCGGCGACGTCCTCCGCCATCACCCCCGGCGCGACCTGCAGATAGCCGACCGGGTGGTAGGCGAACGCGCTCGGGTCGGACTCCCACACCGCCACCGAATGCGCCATCAGCTCGCGCATGGCCGGCTGGAAGTAGTTGTTGCGCACGATCCCGCAGGCCACCCCGGACGCGCCGGCGCCGATGTCGGCCTTGTCCAGCACCAGCACGTCCGCACCGCTGCCGCGGCCGGTGGCACGCAGCCGCCGGGCCAGGTGCCAGGCGGTGGACAGTCCGTGGACGCCCGCGCCGACGATCACGTACCGGGTCATCGAGCCTCCTCAGAGTCGGCCGGCGTACTCCTGGTTTCCGCGCAGCAGCGAGGATTCGGTGCCCAGGTAGGCGTGCTTGGACATGTCGGCGGTGTACCGGCTCGCGGCCGGGTTGCGGTCGAGCGCCTCGGCCATCGCGCGCACGTGGTGCGGCGCCGCGCCGCAGCACAGACCGAGGTAGCGCACGCCGGCGTCGGCGGCCTGCCGGGTGAACTCGGCGATCTCGTACCGGTTGCAGGTGAACGGGTCCAGCGCGACGGGGAACGGGATGCTCGGCCCCGCGAAGTCCGGCTCGCGCAGCGACTGGAACGTCGGCTGCTCGGCCGTGGTGCGGTAGGGCACCGGCAGCGCGGCCACCGGCACGTCGACCGCGTCGACGACCGGCGCGAGCAGCGGTGCCATGGTCGACGGGCCGCGGTTGCAGTTCAGCCCGACCACGTCCGCGCCCGCGTCAGCGAGCCGTGCACACGCCTCGGCGATCGGCAGGCCCTCGCGAGAGAGCCCGTTGCGGTCCGCGACCAGCGTGACCACCGACGGGAGGCCGGTCTCGCGGATCACCTCCAGCGCGATCATCGCCTCCCCGTGGTAGCGCAGTGTCTCGGCGATCATGAAGTCCACGTTCGCCTCGGCCGCCCACGCCACCTGCTCGGCGAACATCGTCCGCACGCGCTCGTGCGTGTCCGGGTCGGCGGGGTCGTAGATGTTGGTGTTGCACACGTTGCCCGCGAGCAGCGTGCCGGTGGCGGACGCCACCGAACCGGCGAGCGCCAGGGCTTGGCGGTTGAGCGGTTCGAGCAGGTCCTCCTTGTCGATCATGCGGAGCTTTTCCCGGTGCCCGTAGTAGGTGAACGCCTCCACCACGTCCGACCCCGCGTGCACGAACTCCTCATGCAGTGCGGTCACCCGCTCCGGGTGTTCCAGTACCACCTCCGGCACGAACGCCCCGGCCTGGAGGTAGCCGCGGCGCTCCAGCTCGAACAGGTACCCCTCGGCGCAGATCACCGGTCCGTCGGCCAGCCGCGCCATCAGCCCGTCTTCACTCATCGTTCCTCCACATCGTCGATCTCCATGCCGTACTCGGCTCCGGCGTCGAGCAACGCGTCCCAAAGGGACTGTCCGCTGCTGCGCTCGCAGTGCAACAGGTAGCTCGGCGCGCCCTCCCGGTCGTCGCGCACCAGGTCGGTGACGAGGCCCGCCACGTGGGTGCGCAGTGCCGCACCGTTCGGGGTGACGTCCACGGCCAGGTCGATCGCGCACACGGTCGCCAGCACGTCGGCCGCGCGCTCGCCGGTGAGCCGGACGAGCGCCCGCCCGTGGGTCAGGTCGACGACCGACGCGAACTCGCCGGTGTCCGTGGCCGTCGTACGCAGCCGCTCGGCCAGCTTCTCGCCCGTCCCGGGGGCGCCGAGGACCAGCCATTCGCCCGGGCCGGAGCCGACCACCAGGTTGTCGTCGGGATCGCGGGTGGCGGCGCCGAACCGGGTGCCGAGCGCCGCGGCCACCGTGCCGTCCCGCGAACCTGCCTGCGAGCCATCGTGCGAGCCATCGTGCGGGCCGTCGTGACCGGCCCGGACGAGGACCTTGGCGAGTCCGGAGTGGTCGGCGAGGACCGGCGGCGCGTCGCCCGGCCGGCTCGGGTTGATCGCCGGGTCGATCGCACTGCGCAGGACCGGGGGCGGGCACGGGCGGAACGTGCCGGGCCGGCCGATGTCCCGCAGGCGGGCGCCGGCCGGGTCGACCTGCGCGAGGTGCTCGGTGACCGTGGCCGGGACCCGCCGGCCGTCCGGCAGCAGCACGCTGACCTCGGTGCCCGGCTCGGCGAGCGCCACGTCCACCTGACCGAGGCAGATCGCGCGGCCCAGCGTCGGCGACATCCGGCTGGACGTGACCCGGCCCCGGATCTCGGTACCGCGCTCGCCGGTGACGATCTGGCTGGCCTCCGGGGGCACGATCGTGCCGTCGACCGGCCGCAGGCCGACCAGGCGGAGGCCAGCCGGACCGGCACCGCGCCGCTCGTGCTGCCAGACCAGCTCCGGCTTGCCGGCGAAGTCGTCCTTGTCGAGCTTGACCAGCCCGTCCAGGCCCGCGTCGAACGCACGGGTGAGCCCGTCGGTGTCCTGCCCGACGATCAGGTGGCCCTTCTCGAGCCGCAGGATCCGCTGTGCCTCGACGCCGAACGGCCGCACGCCGAGGTCCGCGCCGGTGGCGAGCAGCGTCTCCCACACGTGTAGCCCGTAGCCGGCCGGCACGTGCAGCTCGTAGGACGGCTCACCGGTGAACCCGATGCGCCACAGCACGCAGTCGTCCACTCCGGCCAGTCGCGCCGTGCGCACGTTCATGTAGCCGAACGCGTCCGGGTCGAGGTCCACGCCCTGCGCCAGCCGGCCCACGAGCTCGGCGGCGTGGGGTCCGGCCACGTTGATGCTGGCGTACGCGGTGGTCACCGGCGTCACGTGCACGTTCCACTGTGGACGCTCGGTCTGCAGCCAGAGCTCGACCCACTCCCACACCGCGGCGGCGCCGGAGGACGTGGTGGACATGAGGTAGTGGTCGACGTCCAGCCGCCCGGTCACGCCGTCGTCGAGCACCACGCCGTCCTCGGCACACATCACGCCGTAGCGCACCCGGCCGACGTCGAGCTTGGACCACTTGTTGACGTACAACAGGTTCAGCAGCTTCGGCACGTCCGGCCCGCGCAGGTCCAGCTTGCCGATCGGGGTGACGTCGATGATCCCGACACCCTCGCGGACCGCGCGTACCTCGGCCGCCGGGTCGCCGTAGTGGTCCGGCCGGATCCACTGCCCGGCGACCAGCGGCGCGGCGCCGGCGACCTCGTGCCAGGACTGCATGGGCGAGCGGCGGACCGGATGCACGGGGCGCCCGGCCAGCGCACCCAGGGTCACCGGCGTGTACATCGGCCGCCACGTGGTGGTGCCGGTCTCCGCGAGCGTGCTGCCGGAGGCCTCGGCGACCATCGCCATCGCGTTGACCATCTCCAGCTTTCCCTGCAGTGGCCCCATGGTCGCCGTCGTGTACCGCTTGGCCAGCTCCGCGGAGTCGTAGCCCTCCCGTACCGCGGTGTGGATGTCCGATGAGGACACGTCCTCGGAGAAGTCGACGATCCCGTGCGTGCTGGCCCGGAACAGCTCCGGATGCTCGTGCACCGGGAGCGTCGGCACGGGTGCCGGCGTGGCGTTCGGGGAACTCGCGTGCGGGAACGGGGGACTCGCGGTGGAAGTTCGGGTGAGACGGTGGTGGCGGACGGCGGCGGCGTGCCGGGCCGCCGCGGCGGCGACCGCGGTGGCGTGCGCGCGCAGCTCGTCGAGAGTTCCGTCGCCGGCGATCCCGCCGACCGCGAACACGTCGGCACTCGACCGGCCACCGGGCAGGAAGCGCGCCGCCGTCGCGTTGTACACCGGCACGTCACCGGCCTGGTTCAGCAGCGCGGTCGGCGCCGTCCAGCCGGTCGCGGTCACCAGCAGGTCCGCCTCGACCCGCCGGCCGCCCGGCAATTCGACCGCGCGCAGCCCGCGCCGGCCGTGCGCGCGCACGATGTCGCCGCCGGTCCGGGCGTCGACCACCTCGGCGATCTCGACGCCGGCCGCCCGCAGGTCCGCGACGGCGGCGTCGCCGTCGGCGTTGGCCGTCAGCACCACCGCCCGCTCCCCCGGCCGGACGGCGTACAGGTTGATCAGCCGGCGGGCCGCGGTCGACAGCATGACGCCGGGCAGGTCGTTGCCCGCGAACACGTACGGCCGCTCGATCAGTCCACACGCGACGACGAGCGCGCCCGCCCGTGCCCTGATCAGCCGCTCGCCTCCGGTGCGTCGCAGTATCGCGACCCAGTTCTGGTCGTAGCGACCGAGAACCACCGAGTCGGTGAGCACCTCCACGCCGCTCGCCGCCACCTCGGCCCGCAGCTCGGCGAGCTCGTCGGACCCGCCCGCGTAGCGCAGGTGACCGCCGAGCTGATGCTCCTCCTCGACCAGTAGGACCCGCGCGCCCGCGCGAGCGGCCGCGACCGCCGCCGCCATGCCGGCCGGACCACCGCCGGCGACGACCACGTCCGGGTGGGCATACCGGGCGGCGTGCCGATCGGACACGGTGTCCGGCGAGATCGACCCCGCGTGCGTGAACCGCCGCAGCACCCACTCGTAGGCGGGCCACAGCCGCTGCGGGCGGATGAAGGTCTTGTAGTAGAAGCCGGGCCCGAGAAGCCGTCCGAACAGCCGGTTCGCTCCCTTGACGTCGAACCGCAGCGAAGGCCAGGTGTTCTGCGAAGTGACCTCCATCCCGTCGGTGACCAGCCGGTGCGCGCCGCGCACGTTGGGCTCGTCTCCCACCTGCACCATGCAGCCCGGGTCGTGGAAGCTCGCGGTGACCACGCCGCGCGGGCGGTGGTACTTGAAGCTGCGGGAGAACACCCGCTCGCCCGCGGCGGCCAGAGCGGAGACGATCGTGTCACCGGCGAACGCGCTGTACCGCCTGCCGTTCCAGGAGAAGCGCAGCGTCCGGTCGCGATCGATGACCTCGTCGCGCCGCGGCGGGAGCCGGGTCATCGCGGCTCCGTCACGGTGTCGGCGTCGGTCTCGGTCACGGTGTCGGTTCCGGTGTCGCGGTGCAGCCGCAGGTACCGCCGGCAGCCCGCCGTGTGGTACCACCGCTCCTCGACCACGCCGAGCGGGTTGCGCCGCACGTACAGGTAGGCGCGCCACTGCCCGGGCGTGGCGGTGGCGGGGTCCGGCCGCGGCGTGACCTCACCCAGGTACCGGAACTCGGTCACGTTGCGGGGGCCGCACCAGGGGCAGGGCAGTTCGATCATCAGTGGCCCACCGCCGCCGCGCCCTTCTCGCCGACCAGCCCACCGGAGTCGAACCGGTCCAGGCCGAACGCCGAGATGATCTCCGGTGTCCGTCCACTCGCGACACACTCGGCCATCGCCTCGCCGGACACCGGGCCGGCCTTGAACCCGTAGGTCCCCCACCCGACGTCCACATGGAACCCCTCGACCGGAGTGGGGCCCATGATCGGCGAGAAGTCCGGGGTCATGTCGCAGAGCCCGGCCCACTGGCGCAGCAGACGAACCTTCGACAGCGCGGGCATCAGGTCCAGCACGTGGCCGGCCAGTCCTTCGGCGAACTCCAGGGAGCCGCGGGTCGAGTAGGAGGCGAACGGGTCCACACTGCCGCCGAACACCAGCTCGCCGCGGTCGGTCTGGCTCACGTAGACATGCAGGGTGCCGGACACCACCACGGTGTCCAGGAACGGCCGCACCGGCTCGGTCACCGCCGCCTGCAACGGGAACGTGGTCACCGGCAGCCGCACCCCGGCCAGGTCGGACACCAGCGTGGCCCAGCCGGCGGTCGCGTTCACCACGACCGGTGTGGCGATCCGGCCCCGGTTGGTGCGCACCCCGGTGACCCGGCCGTGCGCGACGTCGATGCCGGTCACCTCGGTCCGCTGGTGCAGGTGCGCGCCCAGCGCGTCGGCGCCGCGTGCGTAGCCCCACACGACCGCGTCGTGCCGGATGATGCCGCCCGGCGGGTGGTACAGCGCGCCCAGGATCGGGTAGCGGACGTCTGCCGAGACGTCCAGATGGGGCACCAGCCGCGCGATCTCGTCCGGCCCGATCACCTCGGAGTCGACGCCCTGCAGCTTGTTGACCTCCGCGCGCCAGCGCATGGTGCGCAGCGAGCCGTCGTTGTGGGCCAGGGTCAGGTGGCCGCGGCGGGAGAACATCACGTTGTAGTTCAGGTCCGCGGCGAGCGTCCGGTAGAGCGACAGCGAGCGGTCGTAGAACCGCACACCCTCCGGCGTGAGGTAGTTCGAGCGCAGGATCGCCGTGTTCCGTCCCGACCCACCACCGCCGAGATATCCCTTGTCCAGCACCGCGACGTCGCGCACGCCGTGGTTCGCGGCGAGGTAGTACGCGGTGGCCAGACCATGCACGCCGCCACCGATGATCACCACGTCGTAGCGGTCCTGGAGCGGATGCGTCCGCCAGGCAGGCGGCCAGTCGGCGCCGGTCAGCCCGTGCCGCAGCAGGCTGAGCGCGGAGTACCGCCTCCCGTTGCGCCTGCCCCGCACGTCCAACCTCCCGAGCTCGAAGTCCCGCCGGTCACGCCTCGCCGGGTGACCGCGGCGCCGACGCTACCGAGAGCAAACGCCTGGCACGATTGACCTTGCACATGGAGCAACCGGCTACCCGTCCGACGCGGCGGTGCCGTCCCACCCCAGATTCTTCGACAGGTAGCCGGCGGCCGCCTTCACCTGACGACCGACCGACACCAGCTCGCGGGCGATGCGGTACTTCGGGCCCGAGATGTTGACGGCCGCGACGATCCGGCCGCGGAAGTCCCGCACCGGTGCGGCGGTGGCGGCGAGGTCGACGTCGAACTCGTCGACACAGGTGGAGAATCCCCTCGCCGCGGCGCGCTGGACCCGGACGACGAGCTCCTCCACGGTGCGGGGCGCCTTCGGCCCGCACGCCACCAGCCGCACGCCGCCGAAGAGGTCGTGAATATCGTCGGCGGACATGTCGAACAGCAAGGCCTGGCCACAGGACGTGGCGTGCACCGGGGTGGCGTGGCCGACGAGGCTCACGGTCTGCACCGAACGCGTCGGGTTCTCCGACAGCAGGGTGAGCGCGTGTGCGCCGTCGCGCACCGACAGGTGCACCCGTTCGCCCACCGTGCGGACCAGACCGCGCATGATCTCCGGCGCACAGGTCAGCAACTGGTGGTCACCGGCGCGGGCGGCCAGCGAGTAGAAGCGCCAGCCGAGCCGGTAGCCGAGCGTGTCGGGGTCGCGATCCACGAGCCCGGATCCGGCGAGGGTCTTGAGCGTGCGGGAGACCTGACTCTTCTCCCGACCGACGACGCGGGCCGTCTCGATCACGCCCATCGGCCGGTCGGCGGGGTTGCGCTCCCCCAACGCCGTCAGGATGGCGATCACCCGCTGTACGCTGTTCGCGCCTTCCTCTGCCATGCGACAATCGTCCGCAGCTCTCGCGCGCTGAGCAACGGATCGTGCGAATACAGCAACCTGGCCCGGGTCCTCAGACGTCGCCACCCTCGTCCACCAGGCGTTTCACCTCACGCTGGATCAGGCCCAGCCGTGCCTCCGAGACCAGCGGCAGCGTGCGGCGCACCCAGCGTGCCTTGGTCAGGTCGATCTCGGCGACCAGCAGGGCCGGCTCGCCCATCGGCGCCTCCGCCACGATCGAGCCGAGTGGGTCGATCAGCCGTGAGCCTCCCCAGAAGACCGCGCCGCGCTCCTCGCCCACCCGGTTCACGAACACGACCCAGGTCTGCTGCATCCGCGCGACATATCGCAGCAGATCCTGCCAGTAGTCCACGTTGTCCAGCATCGTGCCGCGTGGGGTGGTGGTGACGCTGTTGGTCGGGGTGAGCAGCGCGTACGCGCCGTCCTGCACCGCGATCCAGGGCAGCACCGGCTGCCAGAAGTCGTTGCACACCAAGGCGGCCATCCGCCCGAGGCGGGTGTCGAAGGCTCGCATCGCCTGCCCGGGCGTGAAGTGCTTGCGTTCCTCCCACGTCAGGTACGTCGGCAGGAACAGCTTGCGATGCACGTGGACGACCCGCCCGCCGGACAGGTAGACCGCCGAGTTGTACCGGCGCAGGTCGCCGTCCTCGTAGAGTCCGACGAGCACATCGGGCCCGAGCTCGGACAGCTCCGTCACCCGCCGGTCGGCGACGGCCACCGACACGTCCTCCTCCAGCGCACCCAGCGTGTACCCGTGCAGGTTCAGCTCGGGAAATACCACCAGATCGGCGTCCTGCGCGGCGGCCGTCTTGATCGCCGCCCGGGCGGTTTCCAGGTTGGTCTCGAAGTCGCCCAGCACGGAGTCCGTCTGCGCCATCGCCACCCGCATCGTCGCACCCCCCGGGAGCAAGCTGAGCCTTGGGCGGTCACCGTAACACCGGCACATACCGTTCAGTGCATTGGTTCACAACTCAATTACGCCGGCGCCTCGACGCTTATTCGCCGATTATGATTCGCTATTCAAGCGGCTGTTTCCGGAATACTTCATCTCGGCGGGCGGATTATGGGAAATGCCGTTCTGGGCCTTGGTGAACGACATACCCGACTTCAACGAAATCCAGCGCAGCGCCCGGCCCGAGGAGTTTGATCCGGGCGAACGAGGAGCCGGTGAACCTCGTGCGTCCCGCGGGCGCGTGCCCGGTCGTCGAGGTCGCGCCGCGGACGCTGGACATGTCCGACCGCGAGGCCGGCGCGGCCGTCGCGAGGTCGCCGCGCTGACCGGCTACCGACGTCGTCCGGTTCGGCGCCGACCCGTTGCCGAGGGCCCTGGTAGCGCACCGTGAGTCCACGCTGGCGCACCGTGAGTCAGTGGTGCGCGACGGCCATCGAAAAAGATTCGTGGGTGTGTCGATCCGCGGCATGACTCGTTCGACCCAGGGGTGAGAGGGTTCGAGAGGGACCCGGACGACAGACGGAGACAAACCATGAAGTTCATGCTGATCGCGCGCGCCACCGACGAGGCCTACGAGGGGATGGGGGACGTCGACTTCAACGAGCTGATCGAGACGGTCGGCAAGTACAACGACGAGATGATCCGGGCCGGCGTGCTGGTCGCCGCGGAGGGGCTCGACGACGCCGCCGAGGGTGTCGTCGTCGACTACTCCTCCGAGCCGCCCGTGGTCACCGACGGTCCCTACGGCGAGACCAAGGAGCTGTTCGGCGGGTTCTACATCCTCAACGTGGCGTCGAAGGAGGAGGCCGTCGAGTGGGCCAAGCGGTCGCCGCTCGCCGGCCCGGGCTTCAAGGCCGAGATCCGGCGGGTCACCACGATCGACGAGTTCCCGCAGGACAACCCGTGGATCCAGAAGGAGCGGGCGTGGCGCGAGGCCACCGGCCAGCTCTGAGCCGATCGAGAGACGATGGCAGACCCCACCGGCCGTGAGGCCGTCGCCGCCGTGTGGCGGATCGAGTCCGCACGGATCGTCGGCGCGCTCGTGCGGTACACCGGCGACTTCGCGCTGGCCGAGGACCTCGCCCAGGAGGCACTGGCGGAGGCGCTGGTGACCTGGCCACTTGACGGTGTACCCAGCAACCCCGCGGGGTGGTTGCTCACCGTCGGCCGCCGCCGTGCGATCGACGCGTTCCGCCGGCGCTCGGCCCTCGACCAGAGGTACGCCACCCTCGCCCACGAGCTGGGTGAGGGTGGCGTCACCTCGGGGAGCGCACCCGCGGGGACGGCCCGTGCCACGCGGGCCGTGCTGTGGGACCCGGACCAGATCGACGACGACGTGCTCGCGTTGATGTTCATCTCCTGCCACCCCGTGCTGTCCCGGGAGGCGAGCGTGGCGCTCACCCTGCGGGTGGTCGGCGGCCTGACGAGCGACGAGATCGCCAAGGGGTTCCTCGTCCCCACCGCCACCGTGCAGGCCCGGATCACCCGGGCCAAGAAGACCCTCGCGGCGGCCCGGGTGCCGTTCGAGGTGCCGGCGGCCCAGGAGCGGACCGAGCGGCTCGGCGCGGTGCTCAGCGTGGTCTACCTGATCTTCACCGAAGGATCGTCGGCCAGCTCCGGTGACCGGCTGATCCGGTTCGACCTCGCCGGCGAAGCACAGCGCCTCGCGCGGGTGCTGGCCCAGCTGGTGCCGGACGAGCCCGAGGTGCACGGCCTGCTGGCGCTGCTAGAGCTGACCGCGGCGCGCTTCCCGGCCCGCACCGGGCCGGACGGTCAGCCGGTGCTGCTGGAGCACCAGGACCGTCGCCGCTGGGACCGCTCCGCGATCCGCCGGGGCCGAGCCGCGCTCGCCCGCGCGGAGCGGGCCGGCCGGGGACTGGGCGCCTACGGTCTGCAGGCGGCGATCACCGAGTGCCACGCCGTCGCGCCGTCCGTGGACGCGACGAACTGGGAGCGCGTCGTGCTCCTCTACGAGGCGCTCGGCCGGCTCGCACCGTCGCCGGTGGTCGACCTCAACCGCGCGGTGGCGGTCTCCATGGCCCAGGGCCCGGCGGCCGCGCTGCCGATCGTCGACGACCTGGCGGCCGCCGGAGCGCTGCCGAACTCGCACCTGCTGCCGAGCGTTCGCGGTGAGCTGCTCGCCCGCCTCGGACGCACCGACGAGGCACGCACCGAGCTGGAGCTCGCCGTGCGGCTGTGCGGCAACGAGCGCGAGCGGTCCGTGCTGGAGCGAAAGCTCACCGACCTCGGCTGACCGGATCCGATGCGTCGGTCCACCGGTTCAGCTCGCCCGCAGCCAGCCACGCGGGCGGATCAGCTCGGCCATGGTCTCGGCGTGGGAGTCCTGCGAGCCGATCGCGGCCAGGCTGACCAGCATCTCGCGCGTGTAGTGGTTCAGCGGGTGCTCGGTCATGAAGCCGACGCCGCCGAGGACCTCGTAGGCGCGCTGGAGCGCCCACCATGCCCGGCCGCGGACGAACACGACCGCGGCGCGGCTGCGCTCGGGCAGCTCGCCGGTCCGGTCGGCCGTGGCGAACGCCTCGGCGAGCAGCAGCTCGGCCGCCTCCAGCCAGCTGAACACGTCCACCAGGACATGCCGCAGCCCCTGGAACTCCACGATGGGCCTGCCGAACTGGACCCGGGTCGTGGCGAAGTCGCAGGTGAGGCCGAGCAGGTAGCGGTGCGCCCCGGTCAGCTGCGCACAGGCGACCAGGTCGCGCATCAGCCGCGCCCGCTCGAGAACCTCGTCCGCCACCGCGACCGAGCAGGTCACCACCTCCGCGTCCGCCGGCACCGCGTCCGCGGGCTCGGCCGCGCTCGTCGTCAGCGGCTCGCCACCGGTGAGCGTGACGAGGTCCAGCCGCCCCGGCCGGACAATGGCCCCGTACCGCTTCGCCGGCGCCGGCCAGGACGGGCGGACCAGCTCGCGCCGCTCGGGCAGGCGGGCGCCGTCCACGAACGCGACCTGCGCCTCCCCGGCGGCCAGCTCCGCGGTCACCGCCGCCACGCGCGGGTCCGCCGTATGTCCTGAGAGGACAGACGCGAGGGGCACCGAGTCCGCGTAGACACCGAAGATCCCGCCGGCGCCGAGCTCGCGCGCGATCGTGTACACCGCCGTGGCCGGCAGGTCGCCGCCCGTCCAGCCGGCCGCACCGGCCGCCCGCCAGAACTCGCCCGGCTCGGGCCGCACGGGCGAGCCGGCCTCCAGCGGCTGGACGGCCCTGCGGACGGACTCGGCGAGCAGTCGCAGCTCGCTGTCGTCAATCATGCCAACACACTCCTTCAGCCCGGCAGCTTCATGCCGCGCCTGCCGATCACGTTGCGCGTCACGAGCCGGCCCCCCTGCCCGTGGTTGTTGAACGCCTCGCGCACGAGGAACTCGAGCGGCCCGCCGCCCTCGAGCACGGCGTCGATCCCGAACGCCTCGAGGACCAGCTCGCCGAGCAGCGGGTTGCACTCCTTGCGGTAGTACTGCGACAGCGAGGCCTCCCAGCTCGGCACCTCGCCGCGGGCCTGCAGCCGGATCACCCGCCACGCGATCGCCCGCCACGCCTCCAGCATCGCGGCGAGCTCACCGGCGAGCGTCCGCGCGGTGGTGCCCCACCGGTCGCGCCGCTTGGCCTCGGTGACCACGTCCTCCAGCGCGGCCATCATCCGCGCCGGGCGGTCCACCCCGGCGCGTTCGTAGTTCAGTGCGGTCGTCATGTGGTAGAAGCCGCGGTTGGGCTCGCCCAGCAGCCGGTCCGCGGGCACCTCGACGTCGTCGAAGTGGATCTCGGCGACCTCGTGGCCGGTGAGGCAGACCAGCGGGCGGATCTCCATGCCGGGTAGCGGCATGTCGATGAGGAACAGGCTCATCCCGTTGTGCCGCGGGGCCGAGGTGTCGGTCTTCGCGGCGAGCAGCATCGCGTTGGCGTAGCAGCCGAACGTCACGTACAGCTTGGTCCCGTTGACCACGTAGGTGTCCCGGCCACGCGGTACCGCGGTGGCCCGCATGGCGCTGAGGTCGCTGCCCGCCTCCGCCTCGCTGAAGCCCTGGCACACGGTCAGCTCACCGGCGGCGATCGGTGGCAGGAAGGTGCGCCGCTGCTCCTCGGTGCCGAACTTCAACAGCGCCGGGCCGACGATGAACCGGCCGTGCCCGCCGTAGGTCGGCGCGCGGTAGTAGCCCTCGAGCTCGCGCAGCGTGCCGTAGCGCATCATGTCGCCATGGCCGCCGAACTCGCGCGGCCAGTGCATGGTGTACCAGCCGCGGTCGATGAGCTCCTTGTCCAGCGCCCGGCCCAGCTCCAGGTACTCGGGGCTCTCCCGCGGCCCGTCGGTCCACTTGTCGGTCACCCTCGCCTCGAAGAACTCGATGACCTCCGCCCGAAAGTCCAAAGTGGATCGATCGAACTCGAAATCCATGTCTCGCCGCCTCTTCCTCGCCGCCTCGACGCCGCCTCTTCCTCGCCCTCCGCTAGGCGCGGAGCAGCACCTCACCCACCGCGGACCCGTGCACCGAGTCGAGCTCGTCCAGGCGCAGGACGTCCACGAGCAGCCGGTCGCGCAGCTCGGCCGGCAGCACGCCCGCGTAGTCGGCGCACTCGTGGTACTTCGCGACCGCGTCGTCGATGCCCCATGCCGACGCAGCCGGCTGCTCGCAGGTGACGCTCGCCCCGCCGATCCCGGTGACGACCGCCGTGTCGGCCAGCGTCCGGCCGGCGGACAACGTCTCCGCCAGCCCGGTGACGGCCGGGTCGGTCAGCGCCGCGGCGTCCCACGCGCCCAGCCGCACTCCCCTGGTCAGCGCCATCGCCAGGACGAACGGGATGCTGTACTTCCCGTCCGCGATCGTGGGCGGGTGGGTCCGGCCCGCGACCGGTTCGAGTAGCCAGACATCGGCGGACAGCGCGGTCAGCTCGATCTCGCCCGCCGCCCCACCGGCTCCGGCCGCCGGCGCGACGTCGAGCAGCGTGCGCAGCCCGTCGAGGTAGCGATGGGTGGACCGGCAGCACGGCCACGGCTTGCACGCGATGTCGCACACCAGCTCCGCGCTCGCCTCGGCGAGCAACGCGTCCAGCCGCGTGCCGAACTCGGTGTCGCCGAGGTACACCCGGCCGAGCCCGGCCGTCCCGCTCGCCCATGCCGGCGGGCCGTCGAACCCCGCGGCGGCGAGCTCGTAGGCCAGCACGCCGCCCTGCGCGCCGAACGCCGGGTAGATCCGCCTGGCCGACGACCCGGTGCCCGCCGCCGGCTCCTTGGTGCCGCAGGCCTGCATGTACGCCAGGCCCAGCGCGTCGCCCATGACCCCGGCATCCGCGCCGGCGGCGAGGGAACAGGCCACCGCGGAAGACAGGCCGCCGAGGGTCTGAGTGAGAAACCAGTTTCGTGCCAACGGGTTCTGCCACGGCGCGGCCGCCTCGGCGAGCACGCCGAGCACGGTGGCCGTGCTCGCGTAGGCCGCGAGCAGCTCGCGCCCGCTCGTGTCCGGCATGGCGAGGAGCGCCGGCCAGGTCACTGGTCCGACGTGGACCCTGCCGCGGTCGTAGATGTCGTCGAAGTCGTGGAAGTGGTCGCGGGCGGACAGCGCGAACGCCAGCGCGTGCGGGGCCGGGCCGCGCCGGGCCGCGGCGAGCATCCGGTCGTGGTCGGGCCGGTGGGTCGCGAGCACCACACTGGTGAAGTCGAGCAGCAACAGCTTGGCTCGCTCGACCACCCGCTCGTCCTCGAGCGCCTGCCGGTGGACCCGGGTCGCGGCCTCGTGGACCGCGGCGCTCTCCGCGCTCACTGGTCCGCCTCCCCGCGATTCAAAGTTGTGGTTACGTTGAGCAGGAAAGGTTCTGTGTGGTCACGTACTTGTGGCTGAGTTGCGTCACGTTCCCCTGAGGTGCGGCTGACGGCCCCCTCACCTGAGGTTGACAGAAGGTGTCTCACCGGGCGCCCACCGCCTCGTCGACGGCCGGCACGACCTCGTGCGCGACCTGGCGGAGGATCCGCAGCTGCTCGTCCACGACGGAGGTCTGGAAGTCGAAGGTGAGGTGGCCGATGCCGAGCCGGGCGCAGTGCACGGCGTCCTCGACGACCTCGCGGGTGGTGGCGATGACGCCGTCGGCGACGTAGGTGTTGTCCCGTTCGGGCAGGCCGATGTCGGTGATGTGCAGCCGGCGCTTGAGCGAGACCGTCACCTCGTCCGGCGAGCGCCCGTTGCGGACCAGCTCCTCCCGCAGCAACGGCAGCGCCGCGGCCACGTACTCGGGGCTCTTCCTGGCCACGTGCCAGGCCTGGCCGAACCGGGCCGCCCGGCGCACGGCGGCCGTGCTGTGCCCGCCGACCCAGACCGGCATCGGCCGCTGCACCGGCTTGGGGTACAGGTACACGCCGTCGAGCCGCACGTACCGTCCGGAGTGGACCGGCTCGTCGTTCTCCCACAGCTCGCGCAGCACGGCGAGGTACTCGTCGGTGATCATGCCGCGTTCGGCGTAGGGCACGCCGAGCACCTCGAACTCCTTGCGCGACCAGCCGACCCCGACGCCCATGATCGCCCGGCCGTGGCTGAGCCGATCGATCGAGGACCACACCTTCGCCTGGGCGACCGGGTCGCGGTAGGGCAGCACGGTCACCGTCGAGCCGATCCTGATCCGCGAGGTCACCGCGCACAGGTAGGACAACACCGTGGTGGTCTCCAGGAACGGCACGTCCACCCGCCTGGCCGGTGCCCCGGTCGGGGTGTACGGGTAGTCGTCGATGACGGCCGGGTGCACAATGTGGTCCGGGCACCACAGCGAGTGGAAGCCCAGCTCCTCCGCGGCCCGCGCGAACGTGGCCAGGCTCGCCGCGGTGTCGGACTGCGCGGCATGCGGTAGGCCGAACCCGAAGTCCATCAGTTCCCTCCCTCGCCGTCCGGCCCGGCCACGACCACGTGCTCGGGCGCGAACCGCACCGTGCAGACCGAGCCGGCGGTCAGCTTGGTGTCCGGCCGGGACAGCCCGACCGCGCGCAGCAGGACCCCGGACAGGTCGACGGTGTACGACGTCGCCTGGCCGAGGAACTCGATCTCCTTGACCACCGCCTCATGGCCGAACCCGCCGCCCCCGACGTCGAGGTCGACGTACTCCGGCCGGACGAGCAGTCGCACGTCGGTCGCGCCGGCCGGCAGCCGGGCGAGCAGGCGCGGGTTGTCCAGCCGCAACGCGTCGCCGACCACGACCACCCGCGCGTCGCCGGACCGCTCCACCCGTGCGGTGAGCACGTTGACGTTGCCCACGAACCGGGCGACGTACTCGGTCGCCGGCTGGTGGTAGATCTCGTCCGGGGTGCCGAGCTGGACGATCTGTCCCGCGTGCATCACCGCGATCCGGTCCGCGAGCACGACGGCCTCGCCGACGTCATGGGTGACGTACACGGCGGTCACCCCGAACTCGGCGAGCACGCGCTTGAGCTCGTCGCGGACACCCTCGCGCAGCTTGAGGTCCAAGTTGGACAGTGGCTCGTCGAAGAGCACGACCTCGGCGTGCAGCGCGAGCGCCCTGGCCACCGCGACCCGCTGTTGCTGGCCACCGGAGAGCTCGCCCGGGTACCGGCCCTCGAGCCCGGTGAGCCCGGTCAGCTCCAGCGTCTCGGCCACCCGCCGCGCCAGGACCTTCTTGTTGGTGCGCTGCACGGTCAGGCCGTAGCCGACGTTCTGCGCGACCGTCAGGTGTGGCCACAGCGCGTAGGACTGGAAGACCATGCCGATGTCGCGCCGCCAGGGTGGGACCGAGCCGCGCGCGGAGAACAGCGTCTCCTCCCCCAGCTCGATCGTGCCGGAGCTCGGCTCCTCCAGTCCCGCGATGCAACGCAGCATCGTGGTCTTGCCGCAGCCGCTCGGCCCGAGCAGCGCGAGGACCTCGCCGTGCCGCACGGTGAGCGACACCCCGTCCAGCGCGGTGGTCTCGCCGAACTTCTTCACCACGTCGCGTACGGAGATCTCAGCCATGAACGTTCTCCCTGGAGTGGATCACCTGCACGCACACGAACGTGACCAGCATGAGCAGCAGGGCAAGCGGGTAGATCGCGTTCTGCAGCGACGAGCTGAGCTTGACGAACATCAGGACCGGCACCGTGATGATCGCCTGCGTGTACAGCAGCACGGTCATGTTCAGCTCCTGGACGAAGCGCACGAACAGCACCACCCACGCCGAGCCGACGGTTGGCCGAAGCAACGGGAAGACCACCGTGCGGATCACCCGGCCCGGCCGCGCGCGCGAGGTGTGTGCGGCCTCGATGAGGTCGGTGTGGATCTGCAACAGCCCCGCGTTCACCGCGCGCACGCCGTAGCCGAGGAACCGGATCGAGTAGGCGAGTCCCAGGCCGACGAGCGTGCCGTAGAGCGGCAGCGGGAGGCGGATGTAGAGCCACAGCACGCCGAGGCCGAGCACGATGGCCGGCACGGCGAGCGGCAGCGAGGTGGCGTAGTCGGCGGCGACCCGGCCGAAGGTGTCGGTCCGCACGATGACGTAGCCGATCACGACGCAGGCGATCACCGCCACGCTGGCGCCGACGACGGCCACCAGCAGGCTGTTGGTCATGGCGTGCAGGGTCTGCGGATCGCCGAGCACCTTCTCCCAGTTGCTCAGCGAGACGTTGTCGAAGGTCAGGGTCGGCGATGGGAAGGCGTTGAGCGAGCCCCACAGCAGGGCCAGCAGCGGCGCGCCGACCGACAGGAACAGGTAGCCGGCCACCATCGCGGAGGCCGCCCACCGCCAGCGGCCGAGGTCGACCGGCCGGGCCCGCACGTGCTTGCCGGCCAGCGTCGCGTACCGGTTGCCGGTCTTCGTGTACTTGCGGAACAGGAACACCCCGGCGATGGTGAACCAGAGCAGCATCGTCCCTGCCGCCGCGGCGCGGTTGTAGTCGGCGCTGCTCAGCGCGATGTCGGCGTAGATCTGGGTGGGCAGCGTGCGGTAGCCGTCGCTGATGCCGAGGAACCACGGGATCGCGAACTCCTCCGCGCCGAACACGGCCACCTGCAGGAACGACGCGACGATGGTCGGCATCGCCAGCGGCACGGTGACCCGGCGCAGCGTCTGCCACGGGTTGGCCCGCGACATCTGCGACGCGTCGTCCACCGCGCCGGCCGCCGACACCAGCGCGCCGCTGATGAGCAGGTAGGACAGCGGCACGAAGTGCAGCACCGAGACGAACACGATGCCCGCGAAGGAGTACACGTCACCGAGCCCGCCGTCGGAGCCGGTGATCGTGCGGTAGAGCTGGCTCAGCAGCCCGGTTCGCGGCGCGCCGATCGCCGCCCACGCCATCGCCAGCAGCAGCGGGGAGAGGAAGAACGCGAACGTCATCAGCCGGCCGAGCAGTCGCCGCCCGGGCGCGTTGGTGCGGATCAGCACCCACGCGATGGGCAGCGTGACGACCGTGGTCACCACCGCGACGGTCAGGCCGAGCACGAGTGAGTTGCGCAGTGCCGCCAGCAGAGCCGGGTCGGTGTAGGCCTCGACGACCTTGGCCACGGTGAACTCGCTGTCCGCGTCGCCCGGCACGCCGGTGGAGAAGGCGGCCAGCACCAGGAACAGCAGGGGCAGGCTGGCCGCCGCGATGACCGCGATGGGTACCGCGCCGAGCGCCACCCGGCCGGCCCGGTGCCGCGCGGGTCCGGGGCCACGGCCGGGTGCCTCGGTGGGCAGGTTCGTCACAGCCATCGTCGCCCACGCTTACTTGAACGCGTTGTTGTACGCGTCGACGACACTCTTGTGCTTGGTCACGAAGTCGGGCCAGTCCACCTCGATGGACTCCTCGGCCGCGTGGTACCAGGACTCCTCGCTGTACCAGGTCTCGCTGGTGATGTCGGTCCGCGCGGACGGCACGCCGGACAGACCCGGCCACGCCTGCTGCGCCTCCTTGGACAGCGACCAGTCCTGGTACACCCGAGCGGCGTTGGGGTGCGGCGCGATCGCGGAGATGACCTGCGGCGGGTTGTTGCTCGCACCCGGCGAGCTCTCCACGAACTCCAGCGGCGCGCCCGCCTTGGCGGTGCGGTTGGTCGTCGCGATGCTCGCCATGACCGTCGCGTCGTACTCGCCGGCGAGCAACCCGTCGAGGGCGGCGGCGACGGCCGGCTTGACCGTCGGCTTGTTCGCGGCGAGCCCTTCCCAGAGTCCCGCTTCCGCCTGGTTCTGCAGCGCGTAGGACTGGGTGGAGGCGATGCCCGAGGTCACATCGGTGATCCCGAGCCGGCCGCGGAAGCGGGGGTCGCCGAGGCCCTCCCAGGTCCGCAGCAGCTCCACCTCCTCCTCGGGGAGGTCTCCCTTGCGGTACACCGAGACACCGAACTGGCGGTGGAAGGCGTACCAGTACCCGGACTCCTTGTTCGCGCCGGCGAAGCCGGAGTCCTCGGAGATCTCGAACTCGGCGATCGAGCCGTCCTCGACGAACTCCGGCATCACGGCCGGGCTCTCCAGGATGAAGATGTCACCGATGCCGCGCTTGGCGTTGAGCTCGGCGGTGAACTTCTGCATCAGCTGTACGACGCTCTGCGTCGTGGCGTTGACCTTGATGAACGGGAACCGTTTGGTGAACGCGTCGTGCAGCTGGCGCCAGGCCTCGTCACCGAACAGCTGGAGGGTGAGCGTGACCTCGCCCTCCTCCGCGGCCTTGCGGATGATGTCGGGACTCAGGTTGGGCAGGTTGGTCCCCGCCCAGTCGATCGCCGCGTCGACGTCGGCGGAGCCGCCGGAGCCACCCGAGCCGCCGCCGACCGGTTTCTCCGCGCTGCTCGAGCAGCCGGCCAGGAACGCGGCGCCCATCGCGCCGGTGAGGAACGTCCTGCGGTTGGGCCGGAACACCGACCGTGAAAGGTCTGACTTGGACACGTGAACCACCTCTTCGATCTGGCTGGCGTGGTCTACCCCTGTGCGGTGATCCCTGGGCCTGTCCGATGTGGTCGGTCAGGAGCCCTGCGCCGGCCGGTTCTGCCTGGCGGCCCGCGCGCCGGCCCAGCGTTCGTCGAAGTTGTCTGCGGAGCCTTTACGCCGCTGTACCTCGGCCGCCCTCGCCGAGACGTCCGCGGCGTCCCCGGCCGGGACGACCACGACGCCGTCCTGGTCGATCACCACGACGTCGCCCGCGGCGACCGCGACGCCGCCTACCGCGGCCACCGAACCGACCTCGCCGGCGCCGAGCTGGTCGGTGCCGGAGCGTGGACTCACCGCCCGCGCGACCAGCCCGACACCCAGGCGCTCGGCGTCGTCGAGGTCACGCACCGCACCGTCCACGATCACCGCGACGATCCCCGCCGCTGCCGCGGACATCAGCACGTTGCCGCCGAGCACCGCCCGCTCACTGGTGCCGTGGCCGTTGACCATCAGCACATCGCCCGGCTCGGCGAGCTCGATGGCCCGCCTGATCATCATGCCGTTGCCGGGCGTGATGGTGACCGGGAGCGCCGCGCCGACCGGCGAGGTGCGTGGCGGAACCAGGATGGACAGCCCGGCGTCGAGCACGCCGTGCCCGAGCTGGGCGTCCGAGACGCTCGGCACGGACAGCGGCCGGAACACCTCGAGCGTCTCGGCGGGCGGCCGGCGCCAGGACGGCATGATCCGGTGCCCCACCCGGCCGGGAGTCAGCGTCGGCGTGCTGGACGCTTCCGTCGTGGTCGTCATCGGTCCTCCCGGACGTCGTCGGTCGGTCGGTCCTCTTCGTACGTCCATAATGGACTAATAGTCAGGTGAGCTCGAGTGTCTCGCCGCGCGCCATGGCGCGCCCCTGGATGCCTTCCTCGGCGAGGAGCTTGACGAACGCGTGCGGGTCCTCCTGCCGCGCGTGCATCGGCAGCACCAGACCGGCCTGCGTGAACTTCGCGGCGCGCACCGCGTCGGCCGGCTCCATGGTCATCTTCCCGTCCATCGGCAGCATGGCCACGTCCACCGGGGCGAACAGGTCCATGTCGCCGAACAGGCAGGTGTCGCCGGCGTGGTAGACGCGCTTGCCGCCGATCGTCACGACGAACCCGCACGGCGCGCCGAGCAGCAGACGGAACGTCGTGCCGGTGCCGATCGGCGAGTCGTGGAAGGCGGGCACGCACTTCACCGAGCCCCACTCGAACCGCTCGCGCCCGCCGAGGTGCAGCCGGATCGCGGCGGCCCCCTCGGCGATGTAGTGCCGCGCGGCGTGCGGTGTCGCCACGATCGGCGCACCGTGCCGTTTGGACAGCTCGATCGCGTCCCCGACGTGGTCCTCGTGGTTGTGGGTGACCAGGATGAGCGTCGGGCGCACATCGTCGGGGATGTGCCCGACCTCCGGGTTGCCGGTCAGCCACGGGTCGATGAGCACCGACGTGTCCCCGGCGTCGAGGGCGAAACACGCGTGCCCGTAGTACTTGATCCGTACCATCAGCTCTCCTCGATCTCCGTGCGGATCTCCGCTCGCCGGTTCAGGTAGTCGATCAACGCCTCGGCCGTCGCCCACCGGTGCAGCCGCGCCGCGGTCCCCGCGCCGTGCGGGTCGCCGGCCCTGAGCCGTTCGAGGATCTGCGCGTGCTGGTCGACCGCGGCCAGCTCGCGCCCCTCCTCGTAGCCGAGCACCG
Source organism: Actinophytocola sp. (assembly GCF_050699935.1). NCBI lineage: Bacteria > Bacillati > Actinomycetota > Actinomycetes > Pseudonocardiales > Pseudonocardiaceae > Actinophytocola > Actinophytocola sp. The sequence goes on along the minus strand of NZ_JBOHGB010000005.1, from coordinate 21,039 downwards.
CGCGGAACTTCGTCTGCTCCTGCCAGAGCCGGTCGATCAGCTCGCGCATCGGCTGCGACGGGCACGCCTGGAAGATCAACCCGTGGAAGTGGCGGTTCTGCTCCACGAGCAGGTCGTGGCTGCCGTTGCGGGCCGCGATCCACTGCTGGCGTACCGACTCCTCAAGGGCCGCCAGCGTCTTCTTCGTCAGGTGCGGCGTGGCCTCCTCGGTGGCCACGCCCTCCAGCGCGCTGCGGATGAGGAAGTTGTCCTGGATCTCGCGCACGCTCAGCTCGGCCACTCGCGCGCCCTGGTGCGGGATGCTGACGACCAGCCCGTCCTGCTCCAGCATCCGCAACGCCTCGCGGACGGGGAACATGCTGGTCCGGTACCGCTCGGCGATCTCCCGCAGGACGAGGCGCACACCGGGAGCCAGGACGCCGAGGATGATCTCCCGGCGCAGCTTCTCGTAGATGACCTTGGAGATGCGCGTGGTCGCGCCCTTGTCGTCAACCATGCGGCATCTCACCATCCCCCGGCCAGCCGGCCGCGGTGCGGATGACCCGCCTGCGCTCCAGGTCGGCGAGACGGTCGGCATCGAGCCCGAGCCGCTCACGCAGCACGTCCTCGGTGTGCTCCCCGAGGACCGGCGGGACGTGCCGGATCGGCGGCCGGGTGCTGTCGAGGAGCAAAGGGTTGCGGGCCAGCCGGATCTCCCCGCGGGTCGGGTGGCGGACCGGCACCGGCAACGCGAGCTCGTCGACGACGTCGTCGAACCCGCGCACCGGGGAGACCGGCACCTCGGCGGACTCCAGCAGCGCCACCCACTCGTCCCGCCGCCTGGTCTCCAGGATGTCGGCCAGCTCCTTGTGCAGGGCGGCACGGTTGCTCACCCGTGCCGGGTTGCCCCGGTAGCGCGGGTCCTCGCGCAGGTGCTCGGCGCCGAGCACGGTGCACAGCCGCTGCCACTGCCGCTCGGTGCCGGCGCCGATGGCGATCCATCCGTCCGCGGTCTCGAACAGCTCGTACGGGGCGATGTTCCCGTGCACGTTGCCCGACCGCTGCGGCACCGTGCCGTCCACCAGGTAGTTCGCCACCAGGTTCGGCATCGACGCGAGCGAGGCCTCCAGCATGTTCACGTCCACGCTCCGCCCCGCCGCGCCGTTCCCGGCCCGGTCGACGAGCGAGGCCAGTACGCCGATGCAGGCGTTGTAGGCGGCCACGATGTCCAGCACCGGGAACGGCACCTTCACCGGCGGGCGGTCCGGCTCGCCGGTGATGCCCATCAGGCCGGTCACCGCCTGCATGACGAAGTCGAACACCGGCCGCTCCTGGCCGGGCGGGAACCCGCGCACCACGCAGTAGGTGATCGTCGGGTTGGCGCGCCGTACGGAGTCCTCGTCGATGCCGAGGCCGCGTGCGGAGTTGTCCAGCAGGTTGTGCACGAACGCGTCGGCGCCGGCGATCAGCGCCCGGACGATCTCCTGCCCCTCCGGCAGCTTGAGGTCGACCGCGACGCTCTGCTTGTTGCGGTTGACCGACATGTAGTACGCGTTGTCCGGGCCGGTGGTGCCGGGCCCCCACTTGCGGGTGCCGTCGCCCCGTGCCGGGTTCTCGATCTTCAGCACGGTCGCGCCGAGGTCGCCGAGCAGCATGGTGCAGAACGGCCCGGACACGTAGCTGGTGACGTCCAGCACCGTGATCCCGGCCAGCGGTCCCGCTGCGGGCGTGCCCGTGACCTCCACCCCGTGCTCCCTTCCCTGTTCCCGCGTTTCTCCGCCGGCCGGCCGTCAGGCCCTGGCGAGCACGACCGTGCTGTGCAGCTGCAGCGGTCCGCCCTGGCTGTGCACCAGCGCCGTCTCCGCTCCGGGGACCTGCCGCTCGTCGCACTCCCCCCACAGCTGCCGCACCGCCTCGATCGCGTGCGAGAGACCGGAGAAGCTGTGGCTGAACGACAGCCCGCCGCCGTGCGTGTTGGTGGGCAGTGACCCGCCCGGCTCGAGTGCCCCGTCGGCCACGAAGCCGGCCGCCTCGCCGCGCTTGCAGAAGCCGAGGTCCTCCAGCTCGCGCAGGACGGTGATCGTGAAGCAGTCGTAGAGCTCGGCCACGTCGACGTCCTCCGGACCGACCCCGGCCATGGCCATCGCCCGCGGGCCGGTGTGGCTCGCGCCCGACCGCAGCAGGTCGTGCTGGACGTCCTTGTACGCCCGCCGCGCGTACTCCTCCGCGCCGCCCGCGACCGTCACCACCGGCCGGCGGTCGTCCACCAGGTCGCGCCGGCTCAGCACCAGCGCACCCGCCCCGTCATTGACCAGGCAGCAGTCCAGCAGGTGCAGTGGCGAGGAGATCATCCGCGAGCCGAGCACGTCGTCCACCGTGATCGGCTTGCGCATGATCGCGGACTCGTTCATCGACGCCCACCGCCGGGTGCTCACGGCGATCCTGGCCAGGTCCTCGCTCGTGGTGCCGTACTCGTGCATGTGCCGCTGCGCGATCAGGGCGAACCAGGACGGCACGAGCGAGCCCCAGGCCACGTCGAACTCGCCGTGCGCGCTGGCCAGCCGCTGCACCGAGGCGGCCCGGCCGTCGGTCGTCCGGCTGCTGCCGCCGACCACGACCACGCGGTCGACCAGCCCCGCGCCGATGGCGCACGCCGCGTGCATGATCACCGCGCAGTGCCCGGCGGACGCGACGTCCACGGTGGAGAAGTAGCGCACCGGGTGGTCGAGGTACTCCGCCCAGAACCCGGCCCGCGCGTCGGCGGCGCTGAAGCTGTCCGAGCGCAGGCCGGCGACGCCGTCGACGTCGGCCGGGTCGAGGCCCGCGTCGGCGATCGCGCCGAACGCGGCCTCGAGGTAGAGGTCCTCGGCCAGCCGGCCGAGCGTGCCCTGCTCGGTGATGTACGCGCCCGAGACCGCGACGCGCGAGAGCAGGTCCCTGACCCGGGTGAAGTCTCCGTCAACAGCAGTGTCCACCATCAGCTCTCCTCGGCCGGCTCGAACCGGAACACGGTGAACTCGTCGGCGACGTCGTCGAACACGACGCGCACCTTCTGTCCGATGTAGACATCGTCGGGCGGGACGCCGACCACGTTGCTCAGCATCCGCACCCCGGTGCCGTCCAGCTCGACGATCGCGACCACGTAGGGCACGGCGTCGGCGAACGCGGGCGACGGGGGCCGGTGCACGGTGGTGTGGCTGTGCACCCGGCCGGTGCCCGCCACCTCCCGCCAGACCAGCTCGGTGGACCGGCAGGTCGTGCAGCGCAGTTTCGGGGCGTGCTGGTAGCCGCCGCACGCCGGGCAGTGCTGCAGCACGAGCCTGCGCTCGCGCAGCGCGTCCCAGAACGGTCTGGTGAGGTCGGACGGGACGGGCAGCGGCCGGCCTCGTTCATCCACGAGCGCCGTCATCGCAGCCTCAGCAGGATGTCGCACTTGTCCACAATGGATCCTTCGACGATGTTGCGGGCGACGAGCACGCAGCGCTTGTCGTGCACCGGCTCGGCCTGCTCCAGCTCGACCACCACGGCGGCACCCACTCGCATGGGGGCGAGGTGCCGGCAGGTGGACTCGGCGACCCAGCCGAGGGCGCCGAGGCACTCCTCCGCGCTCAGCGTCATCAGTGCCCAGCGGAAGCTGCCGTTGACGACCAGCTCGCCGAACCCGCTCGCGCGCGCCAGGTCGATGTTGTAATGGATGGGGTCGGACACGCCGACCGCCGCGCAGTAGAACGCCACCTGAGCCGCGGTGACCGGGCCCCACTCCACGCGGCAGAGCAGCCTGGGCGGCGGGTCGTCGGCGAGCAGGTCCTGCTCGGTCACGACGCCGCCGGTCGGGTAGGTCACCTTCATGACCGGTCACCGCCGGCCCGGTACACGGTGGTGCGGTAGAAGCGAACACACTCACCGTCCACATCGGACACCCGGCGGCGCACGGTCACCAGCACCAGGGTGCCGCTGCGACCCTCCTTGACCTCGACCGAGTCCAGCGTGGCGTCCACCCGCACGACATCGGAGACCCGGCATGGGCGGGTGACGACCATCCGCGCGCCGCCGTTGACGCCCTGGCCGAGGTCGAACCCGAGCGGTGCCTCGGGCCGGTTGTCCGTCGACAGGTCGCACCAGTTGCGCGGCAGCTGCCCGAGCCAGGCCGAGTGCACATCGGCGCGATCGGCCACCTCGGGCAGCAGGAACGCCTCGCGCAGCCGGTTGATCGTGGCGAGGTCGAGCGCCCGAGGCTCGCGGGTGTACACGGTGGACCCGACCGCCGCGGTGATCGTTCGCAGGGTGTCCTGGTCCATGGGGAACCGTCCTCGCGCAACGTCGGGCAAGATTTGATCAAATATTTGCTCACGAATGTGCGCATGTCAATACCGGGTCCGTATCGTGGAATCCGGGCGGTCAGCGCGCCGAGCAGCACGACCGCCCCGAACCGGTACGCCCGCGGTCCGGAGTGGTCCGGCGGTATCCCGCGTACTGGCTGTCCGTCGTGCTGGTCGCCGTGGTGCTGACGATCTGGCCGTACGTCGAGACGCCGGTCGGCTGGCCCGCCACATTGGTCAACCTGACCATGTTCCACAGGAGGCGTTCGACCGTCGAGTAACTCAAGCCGAGCACGGCCGGAACGTTCCGCCTCATCCCAGGGAAAGATCCGCATACGCTGGTCGGCGACAAGCCGTGGTTCGCTGGGAGTGTTCGAGGATGTCCCGCCGGGGTTGGGTTCTCGCCTCCCTCGTGACCGCCGGCGTGGTCACCGTCGGCGTGCTCGCCAGCGACCCGGTCTCGGACGACCACCGCATCGCGCGCCTCCAGGCCGACGTGAACGTGGACGACTCCGGCACGGTCCACGTCGTGGAGACGATCACCTACGACTTCGCCGACCAGCCGGGCCCCGGACTGGCCCGGACGCTGCCGGCCGCGGGCGAGATCGACGGGTACGGCAGGCGCGACTTCGGGCTCACCGGCAGGCATGCGTTCGAGATCTCCTACAGCTACCGGAGGCTGCTCGTCGACATGGGCGACCGGCTCGAGCTGTACCTCGACGTCGTCGGCACGGGTGGGAGCTGCCGATCGACCGGACGGTGGCGCACATCGACACGGCCGCGTCGGGGTCGGCGTGGTGCTGTGCCGGCGATGTCGGGTCCACTGAGGACTGCGCGGAGACCGAGCCGGCCACGCGCGGCGAGCCGCTCACCTACGCCAACGGCCGGCTCGACCCGGGTCAGGCGATGAGCGTGCGGATCTGGTTCGACCAGCCGACCTCGCTGCGCGCCTCCCCGGACCTACCGGGCGAGGGCGAGGACCGCGATCCGCCGGCGGTCGCCGTGTGGTTCGCCGAGCACCCGGTCTTGGCGATCGCGGCCATCGTCGGTCCATCATCGTCCCGGGCGGCGGCGTGCCGCTGACGATGGTGTTCTTCGAACGTCGGTACTTCCGCAAGCACGGGCGGCTGCGACCGAGTTCCGCGCACGGGCCGACCACACGTCGGCCACACGGTGGGTCTGGTACATCGGTCGGGGTGCGACAGGGACATGCGCTCGAGCGGTACCGCCGGGACGGCTACGCGATCTTCCGCGAGGTGATCGACGCCGGCCTCGTCGCGGAAGCCGGCGACCACGTCGACTGGCTCACCCGCCGGCACCCCGACGTGCGTCCCGAACAACTCGGCCACCTGCTGCTGCGTGACGACCCGTTCTGGCTCCGGCTGGTCGGCGACGACCGGCTGGTGGACATCGCCGAGCTGTTCGTCGGGCCGAACGTCGCGCTGTTCGCCTCCCACTACATCAGCAAGCCGCCGTACTCGGGTCAGCCCGTGCTCTGGCACCAGGACAGCGCGTTCTGGCCACTGGAGCCGATGGAGGTGGTCACCCTATGGCTGGCCGTCGACCACTCGACCCCGGAGAACGGCTGCGTGCGGCTGATCCCCGGCAGCCACACGATGGCCGTCGCCGCGATGCGGACCAACACCGAGGTCGACAACGTGCTCGGCAAGGAGATCGCGGTCGACGTCGACGAGTCGACGGCCGTGGACATGGTCCTCGCGCCGGGCGACGTCGAGGTGCACCACCCGAACATCGTGCACGGCAGCAGGGCGAACACGTCCGCGCACCGGCGCTGCGGCCTGACCATCAGGTACATCCCGACCTCGACCCGGATCACCGGGCCCGAACAGCCCTACCCCAGCGCGTTCTGGCTTCGCGGCGAGCGCGGTGTCAACTCCTACCAGCCGCCGCCCCGGTACGAGGCCGGCCGGCACTTCCCGTTCCGGGACGCGCCAGCCTGACCATCGCTCACCGCCGGCCGGGGAGGACCTGGGGGGCCCGGCGCCGGCTGGTGGCCGCACACCACGTTCGTGGCGAAACGCCGTCCGAACCTCACCGTGCTTGTTAGCGTGGGCCCGTGGCCGAGGAGGGGAAGCCGGGGCACCGCCGGACATGGGGTGCGCTCGTGGTCGGTGCCGTCCTGGTGGCCGTCGGCATCGCCTGGTGGTCGAGCGACGAGCCAGCGCGCGAGCGGGTCGAGGCCGTGGCCGGTGTCGTCGCAGTGGAGCCCGATCCGGCCCACTATCTCGTCGAGTTCGACGCGGGGCTCACCACCACCGAGTTCAGCCGCGCGCTGAAGCAGGTCATGTGGATTCTGGACGAGGACACGGAGGACACGAACCGTGCACCGGACGTCGTGGTGGCGAAGGTCGGCACGGTGGAGATCGCGGCGAACCTGACCTACGACTACGAGACAACGGCCGCGGTCATCAACACGATCAAACACCTCGACCCGGCCGACGTCGGCCCCTTGCTGGAGCCCGGCCCCGCCGACATCACACTGCGCGAGGGCGGCGACGTGCTCGGCTCGGCGCGAGCACTCGTCGACGGCCTGGCCGCCGCCGGAGTCGACACCCTCGACATCTTCGAGGGCCGCGTGCGGGTGCACCTGCCGAAGCTCGGGCCCGACGAGGACGCCCCCGAGGTCACCATCGACGACCTATCGATCCGCACCGCGCAGGAGCGGCTCGACACGCTCGCCCAGGCGATCCGGCGCTCGGACGGCACGCTCCTTCGGGCCGAGCTCGACGCGGACCAGCTGGACATCTCGGTGGAGGTGGCCCGTACCTCGGAGGTGGCGCCAACGTGGCGCACGCTCCTCGACGCCGCCGCTCCGCGGACGCCGAACCTCGTCGTCCGGTCGCCCGATCTCGAGATACACGGCAGCGGGGACCCGTCACGTGTCATCCGCTTCGCCGACGCGGTGATCGACGCGGGCGCGGAGATCGACTGGATGCACGCCGACGGCGGGAACGTCGACCTGTCGGTGGACGGAGTCGACGCGCTGAGCAACGTCGTGGAGCTGGCTCAGGACCGGGACAGGTGGCTCCTCCAACCCGACGCCCGGGTGGCGATCAGGCCGCCCGAGCCTGGATTCGACTACTGGATGCAGAGCACCGACATCCGGCAGCTGCGGAACAACCTGCCGCTGATCAAGGCGTTGTGGCAGGCCGGTTACGCCGCCGCGTACCAGTACCGCACGGATCTCGACGGCTACCACAGGCACGCGCTGTCGGTGGTGGAACGCCCGGGCGGCGACGCCGAGGGCGGGAAGACCACCGACACCCTGGTCCGGATCCTGCGGACCGGCCGGTGGCCGGGCACGATCCGGCTGGAGATCTTCGGCGACGGCCTGCAGGGCAACGCCATCGCGTTCTCCACGACCGCCACCGGACGCGCCCAGGACGTGGCCGACACCCGGGCCTCCGGCTACGGAGACTTCGTTCCCAAGTGGAACGCGACCGCACGCTAGAACTGTCCACGATGGACAGTGGGGTCACCGGACTTGGGTCTGGACCTCGGCGAGATCCTACCCACCCGCGCACTCCGACGTGGGGAATGGTGTCGTCCCGCCCGTCCGGCGGCGTAAGCGGAACGTTCCGCCGCGGCCGTCAGAACACCGGGTTCATCCGCGGCTGGGAACAGCCGCCCTGACCACCTCGCCGGACTGATTCGTTCTCGCGATCGCCGCCCGGCGGCTACCCTGCGAGTAGGGCCGGTACATCGCGACAGGCCCTCGGCACGTCCGAACGAGGACGGACCACACCCGTCCTGTCGGGCGAACCGAGAGATTGAGCGACCGCCTCCCGTGACCAACCTGATCATCACCGTCGCGTTGTGCGTGGCCGTCGCCATCGTCTACGCGACCGCGGCGCTCATCCAGGCCCGCCACGCCCATCTCACCGTGCCGGAGCTCATCCGCCTGCCGCTGCTGTGGCTGGCGCTCGGCCTCAACGGTCTCGGCGCCGCGCTGCACGTCACGTCTCTGGGTTTCGGCCCGCTCTCCCTGATCCAGCCACTCGGCGTGCTCACCCTCGTCATCGCCGTGCCGTTCGCGGCGGTGACGGCGCGACGGCGGATGACCCGGCTCGAGCTGAGCGGCATGACCAACACGGTGGTCGGCCTGGCCGGGCTCACGCTGATCGTCACCACGGCGGGCACCGGCGGGACGCTCGCCTCCGGTGAGCTCGTCACACTGCTCGCCGCCGCGGTCGTCCTCGTCACCGTCCTGGCGCTGCGAGGCCGGCGGCCGGGGGCGTCGACCCTGTGGGAGGCCGTCGCGGGCGGCGCGGCGTACGCGGTCTGCTCGGCCCTGTGCAAGACCGTCGTGGTGACCGTGGGCGACACCGGCATGGCGGCTCTCCTGCGCCCCATCATGATCGTCGCCGTCGTCTCCGTCGCCGTCCTCGCGATCGTCGCGACCGTGCTCACCCAGCGCTCGTACCGCAACGGGCTCGCCGCGCCACTGGCGGTGACCAACCTCGTGAACCCCGCCACCGCGACCACCATCGGGGTCGCGCTGCTGGGCGAGCACGTCGCCACCACGCCCGTCGAGATCGGCCTCGCCGCCGCCTGCGCCCTGCTCAGCGGCTTCGGGGTGGCCCAGCTCGCCCGCGCCCGCGACGCCGCGGTCCAGCTCGATGCCCCACCGCCGCGCAAGGAGATCCGCACGAGCGCGTGAGGCACCGCAACCGCAGACATCTGAAAAGGTGCCACTCGTAACTCTGTCCGGCTACTCGGACCTGAGCGCGCTATTCGTCAACCGCACGCTCGAGAAGTCGCCGCCGGAGCCCAGCCACACCCAGGGCCTCGCACCTGCTCAACGACGCCGGCCAGTACGCCTACTACGGCCGGGTCGGCGGCTGCCTCGTCACGGCAACCAGCGCAGCGAGTGGGACGCCGGCTGCCGGTTCGACTTCGCCAACCCCGACTACCGCTGGCGCCCGGTGGGTCGGGTCGGGTGGCCGGCGCGCTCGGTCACCGGGGCGCGCCGCCACCCGGGTAGGCGGCCTTGTCGGTGCCGGCCGGATGAGCTTGAGAGGATTCGGGCTGGTGTCCGCATCGAGCCTGCGTCGTGTCACGGACGTGACGGCGCCGGCCGGCGGGCGGCAGGGTGAAGACTGTCAGGTGGCGCCGTTTCGCGGCGCGCATCGTTGGTCGACGGGAGGGCTCGGTCGGGTGTTCAGTCGTGTCGCCATCGTCAACCGTGGTGAGGCCGCCATGCGGCTCATCCACGCCGTTCGGGACCTGTCCGCGCAGACCCGGACCCGGATCGAGACCATCGCGCTGCACACCGACGTCGACCGCACGGCCACGTTCGTGCGCGAGGCCGACATCGCCTACGACCTCGGGCCCGCTTCCGCGCGGCCGTACCTCGACCTGAAGGCGCTGGAGCGTGCTCTGGTCGAGACCGGGGCCGACGCGGCGTGGGTCGGCTGGGGCTTCGTCGCGGAGGACCCGGCGTTCGCGGAGCTGTGCGAGCGGATCGGGGTCACCTTCGTCGGTCCGAGCGCGGAGGCGATGCGCAAGCTCGGCGACAAGATCGGCGCGAAGCTGATCGCCGAGGAGGTCGGTGTGCCGGTCGCGCCGTGGAGCCGTGGCGCGGTGGAGACCGTGGCGGCCGCGGTGGAGGCGGCGAGCGAGATCGGCTACCCGCTGATGCTCAAGGCGACCGCGGGCGGCGGCGGGCGCGGCATCCGCGTCATCACCGACGAGGCCGAGCTCGTGGACGCCTTCGAGCGCACGAGCCAGGAGGCCGCGCGGGCGTTCGGCAGCGGCACCGTGTTCCTGGAGCGGCTGGTCACCGGCGCCCGGCACGTCGAGGTCCAGGTGATCGCGGACGGCATGGGCACCGCGTGGGCGCTCGGCGTCCGCGACTGCTCGGTGCAGCGGCGCAACCAGAAGGTCATCGAGGAGTCGGCGTCGCCGGTGCTCAGCCCGGTGCAGGCGGCGGAGCTCAAAGCGTCGGCGGAGCGGCTGGCCGTCACGGTCGGCTACCGCGGCGCGGCGACCGTCGAGTTCCTCTACCGCCCGGAGGACAAGCTGTTCGCGTTCCTCGAGGTCAACACGCGGCTGCAGGTCGAGCACCCGATCACCGAGGTGACCACCGGCTTCGACCTGGTCAAGGCGCAGCTGCACGTGGCGTCGGGTGGGCTTCTCGAAGGCGAGGCGCCGGTCGAGCGCGGGCACGCCATCGAGGCACGGCTCAACGCCGAGGACCCCGACCGCGACTTCGCCCCCTCTCCCGGCCGCATCGCCCGGCTGGACCTGCCCGCCGGGCCGGGCATCCGGGTGGACACCGGCGTCAGCGAGGGCGACACCATCCCCGCCGACTTCGACTCGATGATCGCGAAGATCATCGCCTACGGCCGCGACCGCGACGAGGTGCTCGGCAGGCTGCGCCGGGCCATGGCACAGACCACGGTGATCATCGAGGGCGGCGCGACGAACAAGAGCTTCGTGCTCGACCTGCTCGACCAGCCCGAGGTGATCGACGGCAGCGCGGACACCGGCTGGATCGACCGCGTCCGCGGCGAAGGCCGGCTCGTCTCGCACCAGCACACCGCGGTCGCGCTCGCCGCCGCCGCCATCGAGTCGTACGAGGAACAGGAACGCGCCGAGCGGCAGCGGCTGCTGTCGACGGCGTTCGGCGGGCGGCCCCAGGTGCAGCACGAGAGCGGCCACCCGCTGGACCTCAAGCTGCGCGGCGTCGGCTACCGCGTGCGCGTGGCACGCGTCGGCGCGCACCGGTTCCGCGTCGGCATCGAGGCGAGCGGCGACGCCGACGTATGCACGGCCGACGTGGAGCTGGACCGTTTCGACCGGCACACCGGGCAGATCCTCGTCAACGGCAGCCGCTACCGCCTGCTCACCGGCACGTACGGGCCGATCCACCTGGTGGAGGTGGACGGCGTGACGCACCGGGTCAGCCGCGACGAGGGCGGCGTGGTCCGCTCCCCCGCGCCCGCGCTGGTCGTCGCGACACCGCTGGAGGCCGGCGCCGAGGTCGAGGCGGGCGCGCCGGTGCTGGTGCTGGAGAGCATGAAGATGGAGACGGTGCTCCGGGCGCCGTTCAAGGCGCGGCTGAAGGAATGCGCCGTGTCGGTGGGCAGCCAGGTGGAGGCCGGAGCCCCGCTGCTGCGGCTGGAGCCGCTCGCCGACACCGAGGTCGAGGACGCCCCGGACCCAGGCGCGTCCGTCGAGCTGGACCTGCCCGCCGCTCCCGAGCGGCTCCCGGCGGCCGAGCGCGTCCGGCGCGGCCAGGACGACCTGCGCAGCCTGCTGCTGGGCTTCGACGTCGACCCGCACGACGAACGCCGAGTGCTCGGCGACTACCTCGCCGCGCGCCGGGCGGCCACCGACGACGGCCACCGGCCGCTGGCCGAGGAGCTCGCGCTCGTCGACGTGTTCGCCGACCTCGCCGAGCTGAGCCGCAACCGGCCGACCGGCGAGGCCGTCGGTGACGAGCACGTGCACAGCCCCCGCGAGCTGTTCCACGTCTACCTGCAGAGCCTCGACGTCGAGCGGGCCGGCCTGCCCGAGGCGTTCCAGGCCAAGCTCGCCAAGGCACTCGGCCACTACGGCGTGACCGAGCTAGCGCGCACGCCCGAGCTCGAGGCCGCGGTGTTCCGGATCTTCCTCGCCCAGCAAGGCGCGTCCGCCGACGCCATGGTCGTCGCGACGCTGCTGCGCGGGTGGCTGCGGGAGCCGCCGCCGGGCGAGGAGCTGCACGAGTCCGTCGGCCTCGCGCTGGAACGGCTGGTGGCCGCGACGCAGGTCCGCTTCCCCGTGGTCTCCGACCTCGCCCGCGGCGTGGTGTTCGCGTGGTTCGGCCAGCCGCTGCTGCGCCGCAACCGCGCCCGCGTGTACGCCGACGTCCGCAAGCACCTGCGCTACCTCGACGAGCACCCGGACGCGCCGGACCGCGCCGGGCGCATCGCCGAGATGGTACGCAGCACCGAGCCGCTGGTGCGGCTGCTCGGCCAGCGGCTCGTTCGCGGCGCCCCGGACAACTCGCTGGACAACTCGGTGATGCTGGAGGTGCTGACCCGGCGGTACTACGGCAACAAGGGTCTCACCGGAGTCCGCACCAGCGAGGTCTCCGGCTGCCGGTTCGTGGTCGCCGAGCTCGCGGGGGCGCGGCTGGTGGCCGCCGCGGTGGGGTTCGAGACACTGGGCGACGCCCTGCGCGGGCTCGCCGAGCTGGCGAGCGGCCAGGAGTCCATCGACGCCGACATCTACCTCGCGTGGGAGGGGCAGCCCGAGGACTCCGACGCGATGGCCGCCGCCCTGCACGAGGTCGTCGTCGCGCACCCGCTGCCGAGCCAGGTCCGCCGGCTGACCGCCACCGTCGCGGGCAGCGGCGGCGCGGTGATGCACGACCACTTCACCTTCCGCCCGTCGACCACGGGGATGGCCGAGGAGCGCCTGATCCGCGGCCTGCACCCGTTCATCGCGCAGCGGATGCAGCTGGAGCGGCTGCGCAAGTTCGACCTGACCCGGCTGCCGTCGGCCGACGAGGAGGTCTACCTCTTCCGGTGCGTGGCGCGGGAGAACCCGTCGGACGACCGGCTCGTCGCGTTCGCCCAGGTGCGGAACCTGACCGAGCTGCGCGAGCACGACGGCAGGCTGGTCGCGCTGCCCGCGGCCGAGGACATCATCGCGACCTGCCTCGACTCGATGCGTCGCGCGCAGTCGCGCCGGACGGTGAAGAACCGCTTCCCCACCAACCGGATCGTGGTCTACGTCTGGCCGCCGAGCAACATCACCCGCGCCGAGCTGGAGACGATCGCCGACCGCGTGCTGCCGACGACCGCCGGCGCGGGGCTCGAGGAGATCCTGTTCATCGCGCGGCAGCGTGACCGGAGGACCGGCGAGCTGACCAAGGTCGCCGTGCGCATCTCGTTCGACGCCACCGGTGGCACCGAGCTGACCGTCGGCGAGCCGTCGGACGAGACGATCGAGCCGCTCGACGACTACCGGCAGAAGGTGCTGCGCGCGAGCAGCCGCAACACGGTGTACCCGTACGAGCTGACCGGGCTGCTCGGCGACTTCGTCGAACACGACCTCGCCCGCGACGACTCGGGGAACCACGCGCTGGTACCGGTCGACCGGCCGAAGGGCCGCAACACCGCGGCGATCGTCGCGGGCGTCGTCACCACCCCGACCAAGCGGCACCCGCAGGGCGTCACCAGGGTCGTGCTGCTCGGCGACCCGACGAAGTCGCTCGGCGCGCTGTCGGAGCCGGAGTGCCGCCGCGTGATCGCCGCGCTGGACCTGGCGGAGCGGATGCGGGTACCGCTGGAGTGGTACGCGCTGTCCGCCGGCGCGCGGATCTCCATGGAGTCCGGCACGGAGAACATGGACTGGGTGGCCGCGGCGCTGAAGCGGATCGTCGAGTACACCCAGGACGGTGGCGAGATCAACATCGTGGTCGCGGGCATCAACGTCGGCGCGCAGCCGTACTGGAACGCCGAGGCGACCATGCTCATGCACACCAAGGGCATCCTGGTGATGACGCCGGACTCGGCGATGGTGCTCACCGGCAAGCAGTCCCTCGACTTCTCCGGCGGCGTGTCGGCCGAGGACAACTTCGGCATCGGCGGCTACGACCGGGTGATGGGGCCGAACGGGCAGGCGCAGTACTGGGCGCCGAACCTGCAGGCCGCCCGGGACGTGCTGATGTCCTACTACGACCACTCCTACGTCGCACCCGGCGAGGAGGCGCCGCGGCGGGCGAAGACGACCGACCCGATCGACCGCGACATCACCGGCTTCCCCCACGACTCGGCCGGTAGCGACTTCACCACCGTCGGCGAGATCTTCTCCGCCGAGGCCAACCCGGACCGCAAGAAGCCGTTCGACATCCGGACCGTGATGCGGGCGCTGTCCGACCAGGACCACCCGGTGCTGGAACGCTGGGCGGGCATGGCCGACGCGCAGACCGCCGTGGTGGCGGACGTGCATCTCGGCGGCACGCCGGTGTGCCTGCTCGGCATCGAGTCACGGTCGGTGCCGCGGCGTGGCTTCCCGCCGACCGACGGCCCGGACACCTACACCGCGGGCACGCTGTTCCCGTGGTCGTCGAAGAAGGCCGCGCGGGCGATCAACGCGGCCAGCGGCAACCGGCCGCTGGTGGTGCTGGCGAACCTGTCGGGCTTCGACGGCTCGCCGGAGTCGATGCGCAAGCTGCAGCTGGAGTACGGGGCAGAGATCGGCCGGGCGATCGTGAACTTCCGCGGGCCCATCGTGTTCTGCGTGATCTCGCGGTACCACGGTGGCGCGTTCGTGGTGTTCTCGAAGGCGCTGAACCCGAACATGACCGTGCTCGCGCTCGAAGGCTCGTTCGCCTCGGTGCTCGGGGGCGCCCCGGCCGCCGCCGTGGTGTTCTCGGGTGACGTGAACGCCCGCACCGCGGCCGACCCGCGCGTGCGGGAACTGGAGGCCCGGGTCGCGGCGGCCACCGGCGCCGACCGAGCCGCGCTGTCGGCGGAGCACGACGAGCTGCGCTCGGCGGTCCGCGCGGAGAAGCTCGGCGAGGTCGCCACGGAGTTCGACCGCAAGCACGACATCCGGCGCGCGGTCGAGGTCGGCTCCGTCGACGCCGTCATCCGCGCCGCGGACATGCGCCCCCGGATCATCGAGGCCATCGAGTCGCGCCCGCGTTAGCCCCGGCCGCCTCACCGAGGCAGCCCTGCGGCCGTCGCGGGGACGCCCGTGAGATGCTCAACGCTGCGTGGCGGCCGGCTGGCGAAAGGGCAACGAGGGTGACCACCTGGATCGACGTGATCAACTACGTCCGTACCCGGTACGAAGTGCTGGAGGAGACGGACGGCTGGCTGCGCTTTCGGCTCGACGCGGAAGAGGGCCGCACCCAGCAGGTGACGGTCCATCACGTGTCCGCCGACGACGACGCCGACGGCGTGGCGTGGGTCGAGATCTCCTCGGCGGTGGGCCGTGCCGACGAGATCGACCCGTGGCGTCTGCTCGAGCTCGCCGGCGCCTCGCTCGTCGGTGGCGCGGCGGTCGTGGACGGCGTCGCGCTGCTCAAGCACACCGTGCCGCTGGCGGACCTGAGCGTCCGCGAGGAGTTCGAACGCCCGCTCAGTCTCCTCGTCGCCCGCGCCGACGCCCTCGAACGCGAGCTCACCAAGTCCGACGAGTTCTGACCGGGACCCGGACGCCGCCTCGACCGTTCGGCCTCGGGCTCGGTTCCGGGCTCAGCCTCCGCCGGAGGGCGGATCGCAGGCCGGGGGCTGGCAGAGCATGCGGGACAGCGCCGCGTAGAACACCTCGCCGATGCGGGCGGGGTTCGGCGCGGTGAACGCCTGCCCGCCGGTCGCCTTGGCGATGGCGGTCAGCTCGGCCCGGTCGGCGTCCGGTCCGATGCCGATGCCGACGATCGCCAGGGGGCGGCGAGGGTCCCGCAGCTTCCCCAACTCGGCCAGCAGCTGGCGACGGGTGATGTCGCTGGCGTTGTCGTCCTGGCCGTCGGTCAGCACGACCACGGTGTTGATCCGGCCGGGCTCCCAGTGCCGGTGGGCGTCACGGTAGGCGGCGAGCACCGTGTCGTAGAGGGCCGTGTTGCCGCTGGGCAGTGCCTGCACCGAGCGGAGCGTGTCCAGCGCGCCGGCGGCCAGCTGCTCGCTGACCGTGCGCACCGGCAGCAGCTGCCGGTAGTCGCGTTCGCCGTCTATTCGGGTGGAGAACAGCCACAGGCCGAGCTTGGTCGTCGGTTTGAACAGGCCGATACCGCGGGTGGCCGCGTCGACGGTGACCGCCATCCGGGTCCGTGCGGTGCCCGGCACCGGCTCGTTCATCGACCCGGACACGTCCAGCAGCACCTGCAGCCGCCCGCTCAGGTTCACCGCGGCCCACGAGTTCAGCGTCTCGTCGATCCCGCCGGGCCACGGCTGCGGGCGCCTCGCCAGCGCGGAGCTGCGCCGATCGCCGGACCGGTCCCGAAGGACGGTCCCCTCCGGCGTACGGAAGCCGGCGTCGGCGAACACCGACGCGCTGTCCCGGCCGGTCAAGGTGCCCAGGAAACGCTCGGCGGCGTCCCGGGTCGCGTCCGGCGCCCGCGGCAACACCACGAACGGATAGTCCAACGCCGGCACCGCCGGGTCGGCGTACGCCGCGACGAGCGACGACTGGCTCTGCCGCGCGTTGTGCCGCAGCACCGCGTTCTCCGAGGTGGGGAACCCGTCCAACGGTTCGGCGGCGGTGAGTGTGCCCGGCAGCCGGGTGAACAGGTCCGACGCCGCCGACACCGTGTTCGCCGACAACCTGCGCAACGCCGCCACCTTGGCCGCACCCGGATCGTCCGCGCCCGCGACCAGCTCGTCCACCCCCAGCAGCGCGGCCGCTCCGGTCGGGTCGCGTGCCGGATCGGCGATGCCGATCGTGAGCCGGGTCGCGGACGGCCCGATCACCTGCGACCAGTCGAGCGTGCGCCGCGGCCACCCCAACCGGTTCGCGGCGTCCTCGGTCAGCGCCAGCACCACCGGCGAGGTCGCGATCGACGTCCCCTGCACCGGCGTGTTCCACGCCCCCGCGTCCTGCGCGCGCCGCAGCCACATGGTCGACTCGGGCACCCACACGTCCGGCCGCTCCGTGCCGTCCGACACCACCAGCGACTCCGCGACCGCCGCGGACTCGCGAGCCGCCACGCTGACCCGGTAGCACCCCGCGTCAGCCTGTTCGGACACGCGCCGCCCCACCTGCGCGACGGCGGGCGCGATGTCCGGAGCGGCCACCACCGCGACACGCGTCGTCGAGTCACAGTCCGAGGCCTGCAGCCGGTCACGAAGGAAGTCGAAGGCGAACCACCCGACCAGGGCGACGACGAGCAACACGCCGAGCGCGATCACGGGCGGCCGGACACCGTGCCGAGCACCGGGTCGACCGCCAGGCCGAGTGGTCGACGAATGACGCCCCATCGCCACCATCCTCCGTGACACGGACGAGGTAGTGCGGCCCGCGACGAGATCGACCACCGCGCCGCCGGACCGTTCACCGGGTCGCTCATCATCGAACCAGAAGTCAGGTCGATTCGATGCGAAACTTCCCCGCACAGACCGCTGGGAGGCCGAGTACGCGGGCTCAGCCGAAGGTGAGGCTGGTCAGGATCGTGTCGCTGTCCGCCGGGGAGACCTGGTCGGTGAACACGAACCGCACCGCGGTCGCCTCGGCGACGACGACCGTCATGCGTGTTCCGTCCGCCGTGCAGGATGCCGCGGTGCCGGCCGGCACGGTGTGCTCGCGCGGTTCGTCCGCGCAGGAGAACAGCCGCGTCAGGTCGGCTTTCGGGTCCGCCGCCACCGGTGTCTCGCTGCCCACCGTCAGCCGCTGCTGACCGGACGCCGTGAACCGGTACACCGGCCCGGCGTCGGCCTTGTCCCAGTCCGGCGGCACCGTGTAGCGCACCGACCCGGGACCGTCGACGGCGACCCAGCCGGGCGGCGCCTCCCCACCGGTCGGCTGGGTCCCGTCGGGCAGGAACACGGCGGCGGTCACGCCACCCGCGGCCACGAGGGCGACGGCACCGACACCCGCCACCCACCGGCCACGTCCCCGAGCCCGCCGCGGCGGGGCGCCGGCCAGCCGGACCGTCGACCGGGCCGGACGCAGCGCTGCGTCCAGGGCGGCCACGAACTCGGTCACCGTCCGATAGCGAGCGTCCGGCTGCTTCGCCATCGCCTTGCCCAGCACCGCGTCCAGCGCCGGCGAGCCGGTCGGCGGGGGCGGCTCGGCCTGGTGCGCCAGCAGCACCGCGAACATGTCGTCACCGGCGAACGGACACCGCCCGGTGATCGCCTGGTACGCCACGCACGCCAGCGAGTACTGGTCGGCGGCCGGCCCGACCCGCCCCGCCCCGGCCTGCTCCGGAGCCATGTAGTGGGGCGTGCCGATCGTCGCCGTGGTCGTCGCGCCCGGCAGCCGGACCGACACCGCGATGCCGAAGTCGCCGAGCCAGGCCCGCCCCGGATCACCTTGTTCCAGCAGGATGTTCGCCGGTTTGACGTCACGATGGATCACGCCCCTGGCATGCGCGTGGTCCAGCGCGGGGCCGATCCGGTGCAGCAGCGCGAGCAGCTCGGGAGTGGACAGTGGACCTCGGGCGAGCATCCGGTCGAGCGCGACCCCGTCGATGATCCGCATGGCCAGGAAGTGGAACCCGTCGGACTCGCCGGCGTGGTAGACGTCGACGATCGCCGGGTGGTCCAGAGCCGCCGCGCTGCGCCCTTCGCGGTCGAACCGGCGGGCGGCGTCGGGGTTGCGGGCCACCGCCGGGTCGAGCACCTTCAGCGCCACGGGACGGTCCAGCGAGAGCTGGTGAGCCTGGAACACCCAGCCGTACGCCCCGTGGCCGAGCAGCGTGCCGACCCGGTAGCCGGCGAGCGTGCGACCGGTCAGATCCAGTGCGACCACCGGGATATCCTAGGCGGGTGGCGCGGCGTCCGAGGTTTTCCTCCGCACTGCGCCGACCCCGGCTGCTGACCGCGTGCCGGGCGCCGTGCGTGGTGCTGACCGCGCCCGCCGGTGGGGGCAAGACGGTCCTGGCCGCGCAGCTGGCCGACGCCGTGCCGGACGGAACCCGCGCGGTGTGGTTGCGTCCGCCGGCCCCGGGGACCACGGCCGGCGCCCTGGTCACGCAGGCCCGCCTGCAGTGTGCGGCGGACCCACCCGCGCCGGCGGCCGATCCGGCCGTGCTCGCCGAGTCGCTGCTGGAAGCCCTGGCCGGGCAGCCGTTCCTGCTCGTACTCGACGACGCCGACCGTGCCGACCCGGCCGAGCTGGCACGCTGGCTCGCCGAGACCGTCCCGCTGCTGGACGCCGGCAGCTCGGTCGTCGTCTGCGCCCGGGACCGTCCGGCCGGCCTGGTCGGCCGGCTGGGCACCGCGACCCAGCTGGTGGACGCCGCGACGCTCGCGTTCACCGTCGACGAGATCGGTGGGCTGCTCGGTCCCGAGCACGCGCGGGCGGTGCACGCGGCCACGGGTGGCTGGCCGGCGGCGGTCGCGGTCGCCGCGGCCCAGGGCGTGGGGACCGGCGCGGCCGTCCCCCCGGCGTTGACCGAGGCACTGCACGCCGTGCTGGCCGACGATCCGGGCTGCCGGGCCGCGCTGGACGTGCTCGCTCTCGCCCCCGCGGTGCCCGCGGCGGCGTTCGCCCGGCTCGGCTGGCCGGACGCACCGGCCCGGCTGGTCGAGCGGACTCCGTTGGTACAGCGGGAAGGCGAGCTGGTCCGGCTCGCCGAGCCCGCCCAGTCGGCGTGGCTGGCGGCCGGCGCCTCGGCCACGCCGGCGACCAGGGTGGCACTGGCCGACGCGCTGGCCGACGACGACCCGGCGACCGCCGTGGACCTCCTGCTCGACGCCGGCCGGCCGGAGCGGGCGACCGAGGTGCTCGCCGGGGCGGTGGGCCGGCTGCCGGTGTCGTGGGTCCGTCCCCGGCTGTACCGGCTGCCCGCGGCGTTGCGCCGGTCGCTGCCGCCGGCGTTGTCGGCGGTGGCGGCGACCGTCGACCTCGGCTCGGCGATCGCCTACGCCGAGCGGGCACTGGGTCAGGCGGGCACGTCGCACGAGCAGGCCGCGGCCCGGTTCGCGCTCGGCTCCGCCTTGGCGCACAGCGGGGAGCTGGAGGCCGCGGCCGGCGAGCTGGCCGCGGCCCGGCGCCTGGCGAGCCACCCGGAGCTGGCCAGGTCCGTGGACTCCTGGCTGGGTCTGGTCCGGCTGTGGCTCGGTGACCTCTCGGGTGCCGAGGCGGCGGCCGGTGCGGCCCGGCGCGGCTCGGCGCTCGCCAACTGGGTGCTGGGCGAGTGCGCGCTGGAGCGGGGTGACCTCGCCGCGGCCCGGGCGGCCGGAGAGCGGGCCGGGACCGGTACGGACCTCGGCCCCTCCGTCGGGCAGGCGTTGCGGGTTCGGGTCGCGTTGTGGGAAGCCGGGCGAGCGGTGCCGGGCAGTCCCGCGGCGACGCTGGCTCAGCGGGCGTACCACGACGCGGTCAGCCGTGGCGGGCTCGAGCTGTTGGCCGCGGCGGGAGTCCATGCCTGGTTCCTGCTCGCCGCGGGCCGGGTGGACGAGGCGGCGGCCGTCGCCGACACGCTGCGCCGGGTCGTCGGCCGGCAGGACGCGGCGAGCCGGCTGCAGGCGGCCCTGATCCGGCTGTCCGTGGCCAGGTCACGCGCCGACGCCGCGGGGGCCGAGCGGGCGGGTGCCGAGGTTTCCGCGCTGCGCCGGCAGGGTTTCGCGCTGCTGGAGGCGCAGGCGCGGCGGTTCGCGCCCGGTCTCGCCGGTGCGGCGCGCGAGCTGCGGGTACGGCTGGTCGGCGAGGTCGCGATCGAGCTGCCCGACCGGACCCTGTCGACGGAGCGGTGGCGCAGCCGCAAGGCACGGGAGGCACTGCTCGCGCTGGCGGCGGCCGGGCCCGGTGGGATCCGCCGGGACGAGCTGGTGGAGGCGTTGTGGCCGGGACGCGAGCCGGGCCGTGGTCGCACCCTGTTGCGTACGGCCCTGGCCGAGGTGCGCCGGGTGCTCGAACCCGACCGGCCGCCGGGTGAGCCGTCCGCGTACCTGCACGCCGACCGGGAGCGGGTGCGCGTGGTGGCTCGGGTGGACCTGCTCGACGCGCGGGCGCACGCCGCCGCCGGCCGGCTGGACGCGGCGTTGTCGTTGCTAGGCGGTGAGGTCGCGGCCGGCGAACCCGACCTGGGCGCCCTGGCGCGGGCCCGGGCCGAGGC
>NZ_JBOHGB010000004.1:0-147985 GCF_050699935.1 Actinophytocola sp. | reverse complement strand
GCCCCGCACGCCTCCAGCATGCCGCCGCCCGACCGCCGGCCGTGTGCAGGAAGGGAACACCGATGCGCCTTCCGGGTCTGGACATCCCGCGGGAAAGCCGGTTGCTGGTGTTCATCGGTCTCGTGGACGCCATCGGCACCGGGTTGTACATCGCCGGCTTCGCGGTGTTCTTCACCCGCAGCGTCGGGATGAGCGCCGTCGAGGTCGGTGTCGGGTTCACCGTCGCGAGCGCGTGCGGGCTGGTCACGATGACTCCGATCGGCATGCTGGCGGACCGGATCGGACCGCGGGCGGCGTCCATCCTGCTGCACTACTGGCGTGGTGTCGGGTTCATCGCCTTCGCGTTCGTCCACGACTTCGCCACGTTCCTGGTGGTGTCCTGCTTCGTCGGCATCCCGACCAGAGCCATCGATCCGGTCAGCCAGCTGTACGTCGACCGGCACATCGGCGAGGACCTGCGCGTGCGGGTGATGGCCGTGCTGCGGGTCGTCTACAACCTCGGCTTCAGCATCGGCGGGCTGCTCACCACGCTGATCCTCGTCGTCGACACCCGGCCGGCGTTCCTGGTGATCGTGCTCGGCAACGGGGCCACCTTCCTGCTCGCCGGGTTCCTCCTCGGGAGGGTGCCGTTGCTGGCCGACGACCCGCCGGACCGCAAGACGGTTCGCGGCTGGCCGCGGTCGCTGCGCCAGGGCCGGTACCTGATCGTCACCGGGCTCAACGCGGTGCTGGTACTGAACGTCACGGTGCTGACCATGGGCATCCCGCTGTGGGTGACGACGCGGACCGAAGCGCCGGTGGCGGTCGTCGGGCCGCTGGTGGTGCTGAACACGGTGCTCGTCGTCCTGCTGCAGGTCCGGCTCAGCCGGGGCACCGAGACCCGAGAAGGCGGGGTCCGGGCGCTGCGCCGGTCCGCGCTGGCCTTCGCCGGCTGCATGGTCGTGCTGGCCCTGTCGGGGCTGTTGAACCCGGTCGGCGCGGTGATCGCGGTGGTCGTAGCGACCGTGCTGCTGACCGTCGGCGAGCTGTGGCACTTCGCCGGCCGGCTGTCCGTGTCCTACGCCCTCGCGCCGCGCGACCGGCAGGGCGAGTACCTCTCGGTGTTCTGGCTCGGTTCCGCCGCCGCCCTGATGGTCGGACCGCTGCTGATCACCGCCGGCGTCGTCGAACGTGGACCGCTCGGCTGGCTCGCGCTCGCCGGTGCCTTCCTCGTGACAGGCATCCTCATCCGGCCCGCCGTCGACGCGGCCGCGAAGCAGCTGGGCACGGACGACAGCGCACCAGATGACTCTCCGGCCGGCCGGACCGAGCCCGCCGGCCAGAACTGACTACGAGGTGACGAACGATGCGAGGTTCCGAAGTGCCGCGGGGCGAGGTCGTGGACCGGGTGCTGGTCGCGTTCGAGGGCGAGGGATCCGGCGAGGGTGAGCTGGCGTTCGGCCAGCGCGGTCTCTGGCAGTCGATCGTCCAGTCGGGCACGTCGAAGACCGTCGCCTACGTCGCGGAGGCCGACCCCGGCACGACCGTCGACGCGGTCGCCGACATGTTCGGCTTCATGGTGGGCCGGCACCAGTCCCTGCGCACGCACCTGCTGCTCCGGGAGTCCGGGCCGCCGCGCCAGCGGGTCTGCGCGGCGGGCGAGATCCCGCTCGTCGTCGTGGCCGCCGGCGACGACGATCCGGCCGAGGTCGCCGAGGCGCTCTCGGCGCACTGGCAGGTCGTCCCGTTCGCCTACGAGACCGAGTGGCCGGTGCGGATGGGCGCGATCGTGGCGGGCGGCTCCGGCCGCCACACCGTCACGCACGTGGTCACGGTCATCCTGCACACCTCGATCGACGCGTTCGGGCTGAGCGCTCTGGTGGCCGACATCGGCGCGCGGGACCCGGTGACGGGTGCGCCCGCCGGACCGGTCACGGCGCCCCCGCCGCTCGCCCAGGCGGCCAGGGAGGCGACACCCGCCGGGCAGCGGCAGAACGAGCTGTCCCTGCGGTACCTGAGACGGGTGTTGCGCACGGCGCCCGCGCGTCAGTTCGGCGAGCCGCGCCACGAGGGTGAGCCGTGCTACGAGATGCTGCGCTACCGGTCGCGCGCGATCAGCATGGCCATCCACGCGGTCGCCGCGCGGGAGCGTGTCGACGACTCGCCCGCGCTGCTGGCGTCGTTCGTCGTCGGCCTCGCCCGGGTCACCGGCGCCAACCCCGTGGTGACGATCATGTTGGTGAGCAACCGGTTCCGGCCGGGCTACGCCGACTCGGTCAGCGCACTGATCAAGGTCAGCCCCCTCCTGCTCGACGTCGCCGGCCTCACCATTGGCGAGGTGGTCACCCGGGCCACGGGCAAGGCGCTCAACGCATACAAGAACGCCTACTACGAGGCCTACGAACAGGAGGAGGCGATCCGGCAGATCGAGCGCGAACGTGGCGAGGAGCTCGACCTGTCCTGCTACTACAACGACCGCAGGCAGCGGGACCGGGTGCACGCCGGGGTGGCGCCGCCGGCGGCCGGGGAGATCCGCGCCGCGCTCGCGGACAGCGAACTGTCCTGGAAGCAGGAGGCCAGCATCCCGAAAGCGAAGCTCTATCTGAGCCTCGACGACCCGCCCGGTGCCGTCGAGCTGGTGCTGTCCGCGGACCGGCGGTACTTCTCCCGCCCGGACCTGGCGACGCTCGCGCGGGCGATCGAGGAGGCCGCCGTGCAGGCGGCGATCGAGCCGGAGACGCCCACCGGGATCGCCCGCCCGGCCGCGGAGAGCGCGGTCCGGTGACGCCGGCTACTCGGCGCGGCGCACGACGTGCTCAACCGATGCTCGAAGAATTCACGGCCTAGGCGTCGCGGTATTGGTCCCGGATCTCGGGGAGTCGCTGGAAGCCGGCTGACTGGTAGGTGGCGACGGCGCCGACATTGGAGCTCGGGGTGCAGACGATCGCGCTCGACGAGCCAAGCTCCTGGAGTGCGGCCGCCGCGGCGACGGTGATCGCCTTGCCGTAGCCGTGACCGCGATGTTCCCGATGCACGCCCATCGGCTCGAGCAACCCGGGCTTCTCCGGACCGGCGGACCACACCGTCACCGCCGCCACCGCGTTGCCCTGGTCGTCGTACGCGACCAGACACCGGGCGTCGGCGTAGGGCAACCCGGCCGCCATCGCGTGCCAGCGCTCGTCCGTGAACGTCGACCTGTCGAACGACGCCCGCTGTACGGCGGTCCGCACGTGCGCCTGCTCCGGCCCGATCACCTCGATCCGCACGCCCGGGTCCTTCACCGGCTCCGTGAGGTCGCGGCGCACCGGCGTCCACGGCTCGTCGGCGTTCCAGCCGTCCTCGAACAGCAGATCTTGGACCAGTGCGCCCGTTGGTGCCTCGACGTTCACCTTCCCCTCGGGCAGTACGCCGCGCGCCGGCTCGGTCACGTCCTCAACCAGTTGGTGCGCCAGCTCCTCGTCCCGCTGGGCTTGCGGCGCGATCGTCAGCCGCAACAGCGTGGGATCGTCCAGCAGCCCGACGGCGAGAATATGGCCGCCCCGGCTCCAGGTCCGGACCGCCGCGGCCGTCGCCTCCGCACCGAACCGCCAGAACCAGCCCAGGTCGCCCGGATGCAGTTGCATCGGCGCCCCGTCGTACTGCCACTCCCGCAGTACGCCCACAGCCTCGCCCAGCCCGTCGACTCCCGGCCTGTCCAACACAATCGCCATGCCCCGATCACACACGACCGCGCCGACCGTCCGCACCCGGTTTCGGTCGGCGGGCGTGGTGGGTGTTCGGGGGATTCGGGAAGGGGCGCGAGGCGAAGACGATCACTTACGGGACAGCCTCAGCTCGCGGGTCGGAACACCGGCAGCGTGTGGCCGTCGCGGAGGTCGTGGAAGTCCACCCGGACGCGCATGGCGCAGGTGATCTGGTCGGGCTCCGGCGGCACTCCCACCAGGAACGACATCAACCGCACTCCCTCGTCGAGGTCGACGAGGCAGGTCACGAAGGGAGTCGCTTCGGCCAACCCGGGCACCGAGGACCGATGTTGGATGCAGAACGAGTAGAGCACCCCGGTGCCCGCACTCTCGACCCAGCCGACGTCGCGGCTCCCGCAGAGCGGGCAGAGCGCCCTGGGATAGAAGAAGTGCCGACCGCAGGGGTTGCACCGGGGGATCTCGAGACGGTGCTGGGCGGCCGCGGCCCAGAACGGTGCGGCGTCCGGGCTCGGCGAGATCGACGGCTGCAGGAGGTCGATGCCACGCATCAGGTCACACCCTTCCCAACACGGCCGTGGCCGAGCTCGACAGATAGCCGCCCATGCCGTTGACCAGCGCGACCTCGGCGTCCTTCACCTGGCGCTGGCCGCACTCCCCGCGGAGCTGCCGGACGGCCTCCACGAGCAGGAAGATCCCGAACATCCCCGGGTGGGTGTACGAGAGCCCGCCACCGCTCGTGTTCAGCGGGAAGTCCCCGCCCACGGCCGTGCGCTGGCCCGACACGAAGTCCCCGCCTTCCCCCTTGCGGCAGAAGCCGAGGTCCTCGAGCTGCACGAGGACGGTGTGGGTGAACGAGTCGTAGAGCTCGGCGACGTCGATGTCCGCCGGACCGAGTCCCGCCTGACCGAACGCCTCCGCCCCGGAGGTCGCCGCGGGGGTGCTCGTGAGGTCCGGCATCTGCGAGATGCCGTAGTGGGTGTGCGCGACGGCGGATCCGAGCACCTCCACCACCGGGACGTCGAGGGTGCGCGCGCGCTCGACCGAGGTCAGGACGATGGCCCCGCCGGCATCGGTCACCAGGCAGCAGTCGGTCGGACGGAAGGGATAGACGAGGTACGGCGCCGCCAGCACCTCGGCGACGGTCAGCGGCTCGCGGTGGTACGCACGGGGGTTCAGCGAGGCCCAGGACCTGGTGGCCACGGCGATCTCGGCGAGATGCTCCGTCGTGGTCCCGTACTGGTGCATGTGCCGCGTCGCGGCCAGCGCGTAGGCGGCGGGAGGAGCCTCGACGCCGTACGGACGCTCCCACTGCCAGTCAGGCAGCCAGGGGTCCAGGTGGGAGGGCCTGGCCTGGACCCCTCGACGGCGGTTCGAGCGCCGTGTCTCCCCGTGGGTGATCAGAGCGACCTCGCAGGCACCCGACGCGATGGCGCCGACCGCCTCGTGCGCGTGCGCCACGAACGACGACCCGCCGATGGAGTCGCTGCTGGAGTAGCGCGGTCGCAACCCGAGGTACTCGCTGACCAGCAACGAGGGCATGAAGTCCAGCCCGCACGTGAACAGCGCGTCGACGTCGGCCAGGTCGAGGTTGGCGTGCGCGAGCGCGTTCGACGCCGCCTCGGCGTGCAGCTGCAGGGCGGACCTGGTGGGTACGACGCCGATCTCGTCGGACTCGCCGACTCCGACGACGGCTGCTCCGGTGCTCATGTCGGCGTGTCGGAGCGGTAACGCTCGATGTAGTCCCAGTCCAGCTCCAGGCCGAACCCGGGGCCGTCGGGCACGAGGTAGTCGCCGTTCTCGAACGGCCGGCGGTTGGCGATCATGTTCCAGAAGATCGGGTCGCGGTCGGGGTCGAAGGTCTCGAGGTAGGTCCCGTGGGGGATCGCGGCGAGCAGGTGCGCGGAGATCTGCGGCTCCTCGTGGTGCGCCATGTCGACCTCGTACATGGACGCGAGGGCGGCGATGCGGCGCCACTCGCTCGGCCCGCCGATCCAGCTCGCGTCCGCGTTGCAGGCGTCGACGGCACCCGAGCTGATCAGGTCGCGCAGCCCGGCGCGAGTGCCCTCGCTCTGGCCGGCGACGACCTGGATGCCCGTGCTGAGCCGGACGTCGCGCATCGACAGCCGGTCGTTGAGCCACCCGACGGGCTCCTCGAACCAGCGTAGGTTGAGACTCCGGGTCAGGTTGGCGAACTCGATGGCACCGCGACGGGTGAACCCCTGGTTGGCGTCGACCATCAGCACGAAGTCGTCGCCGGCCGCCTTGCGTGCCAGCTCGGTGCGACGCGCGTCCGCCTCCGGGCTCAACCGTCCGACCTTGAACTTGCAGCCGCCGAACCCCAGCTCGACGTACCGCTCGATCTGCCGGGCTACGTCTGCCGCGTCGTCGCTGTAGTAGCCGCCGATGCAGATGGACGGGAGCCGGTCCCGGTAACCACCCCACACCTGGTAGACCGGCGCGCCGACGGCCTTGCCGATGATGTCCCACAGGGCGGTGTCCACGCAGGCGATCGCCTGGAGGGCGAGGGAGCGGTCGCGCAGGATGTCGTACGTCGGGGGCAGCATCGCCTCCCAGGCGCCCTCGATGTTCAACGCGCTCCGGCCGAGGAGCCGCGGGATGATCTCGTCGTTGACGATGCCGACGATGACCGCCTGCTCGGCATCCGTGTCGCCGTTGTACACCTCGCTGACCAGGCCGTTGCTGGTGTGCACCCGCGTGACGATCGTGCAGCGTGTCGACATCGAGTAGTGCGAGCCCTGGAACACGCGGCCCAGGGGCACCCTGACGGGGATCACCTCGATTCGTTCGATCGTCAGGTCGTCCGCGTCGACACGGGTCGTGGGTGCAGGGGTCTGCATCGAGTTCTCCATCGGGTCCGGATCGGGTGGGGGAGCAGATCGTCAGGAACGTCCGAGGCGGACGTGGATCGCCTTCGTCTCGAAGTACTCGGCGAGCCCTTCACGTCCGAGCTCTCGCCCGATACCGCTCGTCTTGTAACCGCCCATCGGCATGCAGAACGGCAGACCGGCGTCGTGGTACGCGTTGACCCAGACCGTGCCCGCGCGCAGGCGCTTGGACGTGTTGAGCGCCGTGTCGACGTTGCTGCTCCATACGGCCGCGGCCAGACCGAATGGGGAGTCGTTGGCCAGGCGCACGGCCTCGTCGAGCGTGTCGAACGGCGTCACCGCGAGCACCGGGCCGAAGATCTCCTCGCGGGAGATCGACAGGTCGGGGGCGACGTCGTCGAAGATGGTCGGCTCGACGAAGTAGCCGGTCGACAGGTCACCGGTCAACCGCTGCCCGCCCGCGACGAGCCGCGCGCCGTGCGTGACGCCCTGGCCGATGTAGTCCAGCACGGTGTTCAGCTGGCCCTCGTCGACCAGCGGGCCGATCTGGGTCGACTCCGAGAGGGGGTCGCCGATCCTGCTCGTGCGGGCCAGCTCGGCGAGCGTGCCGACGAACTCGTCGTGGACGTCGCGCTGCACGAGGAGGCGGCTGCCGGCCTGGCAGGCCTGACCGCTGTTGAGGAAGATGCCCCAGTAGGCGCCGCGGACGGCCTGCTCGAGGTCGGCGTCGGCGAAGACGATGTTGGGCGACTTGCCCCCGAGCTCGAGGCTGATCTTCTTGACCGTGCCCGCTGCCGCGGTCATGACGGTCCGACCCACCTCGGTGGACCCGGTGAAGGCGACCTTGTCGACGCCCGGGTGGTTGGCCAGGGCCATGCCCACCTCGGTACCGCCACCGGTCACGACGTTGAAGACGCCGTCGGGGACCCCGGCGTCGGCCAGCACGGTCGCGAGGTCGAGCGCGCTTCCCGGCGTGAGGCTGGCCGGCTTGGCGATCATGGTGCACCCCGCGGCGAGCGCGGGGGCCACCTTCCAGGACAGGAGCAGCAGGGGGAAGTTCCAGGGGGTGATCATGGCGACCACGCCGACCGGTTCCTGCAACACCAGGCCGAGCGCGCTCGACGTGTGCCGGGAGACCGACTCGCCACGCTGGTCGAGCGCGAGTGCGGCGTAGTAGTCGAAGACCTCCGCGGTGAGGACCACCTCGTTGCGGGCCAGCTGGATCGGCTTGCCGAGCTCGAGGCTGATCTGCCGCCCGATGCCGTCGGCCCGCTCCCGGAGCAGGTCCGCCGCCCGGCGGAGGGTCGCGGAGCGTTTCGGGGCGGCCGACGCCGGCCAGGACGACTCGTCGAAGGCCCGGCGCGCCGCCGCAACCGCCAGGTCGACGTCGGCGTGGCCGGCCTTGGCGTAGCGTCCGACGAGCACTCCGGAGCTGGGGCTGTGCCGCTGCGACGTCCTGCCGGTCGTCGAGGGCTGCCACCGGCCGTCGACGAAGAGGTCGTACGACGCGACGTCCTGGTGGTGGGCAACGGTCGTCATGAGGTCTCACCTGTGCCTTGGGGAACGAACGGGTTGCGTGGCGGCGAGTAGCACTCGAGCAGGAGGCACCCCTCGGGGCCGGCGACGGCCGAGTGGGGTACGTCGCCGGGGATCAGGAACCCGTCGCCGGTACGAAGGTCCTGGGTATCGGTGCCGACCTCGAGCCGGAGGGTGCCGGACAGGATCTGCCCGAACTCCTCGTTGACGTGGCTGTGTCTGGGCACGATGGCCCCCGGCTCCAGCCGGAAGGTCGCCGCGGAGAGGTTCGCGCCCATCCGCACCGAGCCCGAGACTCCCGGCAACGGCTGGTGGACCGGCAGCTGGGACCAGTCGAGGACGGTGGGGTCGAAGGAGGTCATCGCCGGGCCGTCAGCTCGTGCCCGGTGCGGGAAGCAGCTCGGTGATCTGGACGACGACGTCGTCGGGATCCCGCAGCAGGCACACCTTCCAGCCACCCGCCGGGGTGAGCACGGAGGTGGGCTCGGTGATGAACTCCACTCCCTCGGCCGACAGCTCGTCGTAGACGCGCTGGGTGTCGTCGGTGAGCACCGAGAAGCGGGTCAGCCCGCGCCGGTGCTGCTCTACGGGACCGTTACCCGTGTCGGCCGTGCCCGGGCCGAACCACTGGACGATGTCCAGGACCGTGGCCTGCTCGTCCTCGCCGAGCCGCAGGTGCACGAAGCGCAGGTCACCCGTCGGGACCGCGAACGCCTGCTTCACCACGTCGTTCCTGACCGTGCGGTCCTGCAGCGCGGTGAAGCCGAGGCGTTGGTAGAAGGCCACCGACCGATCGAGGTCGGTCGAGTTGATGGCGATGTGGAAGAGCCGGTTCAACATGGGGGTCAACTTTCGGGTCAGTCGGCGAAGGGCATGAGCTGGTCGGCGAGCCGCTCGACCTCGTCCAGGACGCCCCGCAGGTTGTCGTGGTCGAACGACGTGTCGGCGATCAGCAGTCGCACGCCGAGACCGGCGTAGTGGTCGATCGTGTCCTTGTCGAGCGTGGCCTGGCTGACCGGCCGCGCCGAGAGCGTGATCTCGTCCATGGACCGCCCCGCGTCGGCGAGGTAGCCCTCGAGCTCCCCGAGCTTGCGCTCGAGCTCGTCCGGGGCGATGTACAGCGGGTGCCAGCCGTCCGCGGCCGCCGCCACCCGCTTGAGCACGCCGGTGCTCTTGCCGCCGCACCAGAGGGGGATCGGGGGCTTGCCGACCGGCTTCGGGTAGAACTTGAAACCGGAGAACTGGAAGTGCTCGCCCTGAAAGTCGATCAGGTCCTCGGTCCACAGGTGGCGCAGGAGCTTGAGGTACTCGGTGGTGCGCGCACCGCGGGTCTCGAACGGCGAGCCGAGGATCTCGAACTGCTCGCGCATCCAACCCGTGCCGACGGCGCAGATGGTGCGACCGCCGTTGAGCACGTCGAGGGTGGCGAGCGCCTTCGCCGTGTTGACCGGATGGTGCCAGCCCGCGATGAGGACCGAGGTGCCGACCTTGATGTGCTCGGTCGCGGCCGAGGCCCATGTGAGGGTGAGGATGGTGTCGAAGTAGGGCGTCTCCGGTGGCCAGAAGAACTTGCCGTCCTGGGTGTAGGGGTACCTCGACGCGACGTCGACGGGGAGCGCGATGTGGTCGGTCATCCAGATGGAGTCGAAGCCGAGCCGCTCCGCCTTCTCGGCGAACGCCGTGATCGCCTCGGGGCCGGCATACGGACCCGCTCCGGGCAGCCTCAGCCCAAATTTCATCGTCGTGCCTCTCGTCTGGTGGCCTACCGGCCGGTTCCTCGTCGTGACTTGCTCTTCGAGCCGGTCGCGGGAGACTTGAGGTCTTCCTCGAACCGCTCCAGGCTCAGGTGGGCCATCACCAGCCGCTGGGCCTGCGTGACGTTGCGGGACCTCATCGACGCGACGATCGCCCGGTGCTCGGTGAGCCACTCCTCGTGGCGTCCGACCGTCGCCCGCAACCCGCTGGATAGGGACAGCCACGCCTCGCGCAGCATCAGCTCGACCTCGTAGAGCCAGGTGTTGCCGCTGATCTCGACCACGGCGAGCTCGAACCCCAGTGGCTCCCACGTGAAGTCGGGGTCCCGGGCGAGCAGCTGCTCCTGCTCGTCGAGCATCCGCTGCAGCGCAACGAAGTCGTCGTCGGTGGCGCGCAGGGTGGCGGCGGTGACCGCTGCCAGCTCGATGCCCAGACGGGTCTCGACCAGGTTGCGCAGGGCGTTCTGCTCGGTCGCGTCGAAGATCGCCTTGGGGGAGGCGGTGCGGGCGTCGGCGGGGCCGGCGACGTACATCCCGTCGCCATGGCGTACGTCGATGATCCCGACCGTCGACAGCACCCGCAGCGCCTCCCGGAGCGACGAGCGGCCCACGCCGAAGAGCTCCATGAAAACGCGCTCGGGCGGGAGCTTGTCACCGATCATCAGACCTTTGGCGTCGACGTAGGCGCGGATCTCGTCGACGACACGTTCCGCGACCCGACCGGTGCCGGTGGGCGGCAACGTGGGTTGGTGGGGGTTCTGGGCAGCTGAGTTCGTCATAACACCGCTCACCGTAGGATCAGAGGTCTGACAAGTCAATCCTTGACACCCGGCGTTCGTCGGAGTTGTATGACGACTCAAGTTGTATGACATCTCGGCCCCGTCATCTCCGAAGGGCGAACTCACATGTCCAGTTCCAGCTCCGACCGACGCCTCGCGCGCCGGGTCATCGTGGGAGCCGCGCTGCTCACGGCGGCGTCGATGTCGCTCGCGGGCTGTAGCGGTGCCGCGGTCTCCGAGAGCAACTCATCAGACAAACCGATCAAGATCGGCGTGCTCCTCCCGTACACGGGGCCGTTCGGCCTGTACGGCAAGCCGATGGAGGCAACCCTGCGAGCACGCGTCGAGCTGGCCGGCAACGAGGTCGACGGCCGCGCCGTCGAGCTGATCTTCGAGGACGAGGCGACCGACCCGGCGACGGCCGTCTCCAAGGCCAACAAGCTCGTCGACCAGGATCAGGTGGCCGCCGTGGTGTGCTGTGCCACCGGCGCCGCGACGCTGGCGGTGGGCCCGATCCTCGCGGAGCGGGAGATCCCGCAGCTGGGCCCGATCCCGAACCCCGACGGTCTGTCGGAGTTCGCGACCGCGGCGGTCGCCGCGCCGACGGCCGCCCACGACGCCGGCAAGCTCGGCACCTACGCGGCGACCGACCTCGGCCACCGGTCCGCCGTCGTCGTCGCCTCGGACTTCGCCTACGGCCACGAGGTGGCCGAGGCGTTCAAGAAGAACTTCGTGGCCTCCGGCGGTCAGGTCGTCAAGGAGGTGTTCGCGCCCCTCGGCACGAGCGACTTCGCGTCGTATCTCTCGCAGCTCCCCGACGCGGACGTGACGTTCGCCGGCTTCGCGGGGGCGGACGCGGTCAAGTTCGTCCAGCAGTACGACAAGTTCGGGACCAAGAAGCGGATGCCCCTGATCGGACACGGCCCGCTCGTGACGGAGCTGGTGCTGAACCAGATCGGCGAGGCGGCCGTCGACGTGGGCGCGGGCTTCTACTACTCGTCGACGCTCGACAACGAGGAGAACGCGCGGTTCATCTCCACGATGAAGTCGGCCAACGAGGACTTCGTGCCCAGCCACTTCACCGCGGGCGCCTGGGCCACCGGCAGCGTGCTGCTCGACGCGATCCGCCGTGCGGGTGACAAGGCCGGCGACGGAGCGGAGCTCGCCAAGGCAGTGCGTGCGACGAAGATCGACGCTCCCTGGGGACAGCTCGAGTTCGACCCGGAAACCGGCTACGCGATCGCCCCGACGTACTTCTACACGGTGGTGTCCGCGGGCGGCCAGCTCGAGCACGAGCCGGTCGCGGAGATGCCGTGACCCGTTCCGCTCGACGGCCACGCCCCGACCGAGGAGTGACATGTCCATCGCACAAGCGATGCTCCAGCTGGCGATCGGCGTCTCGTTCGGGTTGCTGCTCTTCCTCCTGGCCTCCGGTTTCACGCTGACCTTCGGCCTCGGACGGTTCGTCAACCTGACCCACGGCGCGGTCTTCATGGTGTCCGCCTACGTGGCGACGTCCTTCGCGGGGCGAGGGTCGTTCCTGGTGGCCGTGGTCGCCGCCGGGGTGGTCGGGGTCGTGCTGTCGCTCGTGGTGTACGGCGTGACGTTGCTGCGGTGGTCCACGCTCGCGAACAACGAGCTGAGCCAGGTGTTGCTCACCTTCGGCCTCGTGCTCGTCTTCGCGGAGGTGGCGCGCGTGCTCTGGGACGGCCTTCCCCGCGCCCTTCCGGCGCCGGGGTTCGCCTCCGGATCATGGGACCTGGCCGGGGTCAGCTTCCCCGCCTACCGCGTCCTCATGGGCGCGGTCGCCCTCGGGCTGGCCGCGCTGCTGTGGTTCGTGCAGGAGCGGACGCGCTTCGGGGCCATGGTCCGTGCCGGAGTGGACGACCGGGAGATGCTCGAGGCGACGGGGGTGGGGGCGGTTCCGCTCTTCGGTGCCGTCTTCGCGCTCTCCGGGCTGCTCGCCGGGATCGCCGGCGGCATCGGTGCGCCGGTGCTGGGGGCATCGATCGGGCAGGAGTTCGGCGTTCTCGTGCTCGCGTTCGTGATCGTCGTCCTCGGCGGCGCCGGCAGCCTCAAGGGCGCCTTCGCGGCGAGCCTGGCGGTCGGCGTCGCGGACGCCTTCGGCAAGGCGCTGCTGCCCGTCTTCGCCGAGTTCACCATGATGGCCCTCGTCGTCGTCGTGCTGGCCTGGCGCCCCGAGGGCATCTTCGGAGGTGCCCGGTGACGCGCGCGCTGATGTTCCCCGCCTGCGCGGTCGCACTGGTCGCCGCGCCCTTCTACCTCGACGTGTTCCAGGTCGGACTGGTCACCCGTGGCCTCGTGTGGGCCGTGTTCGGTCTGTCGGTCTGGTTCCTGCTGCGCATCCTGAACCTTCCGTCCTTCGGGCACGCCGCGTACTTCGGCATCGCGGCGTACGTCGCCGGGCTGGCCGCGACACGATGGGATGTCGGCAACGTCTTCGCCGTGCTCGGCCTCGCGGTCGTGGTGACCTGCGCCGTCGCGCTGCCGATCGCCGTCGTCGCCGCGCGCCTCGGCAGCGTCGGCTTCCTGCTGATCACCCTGGCGTTCGCCGAGATGCTGCGCGCGCTGGCCCTGCGCTGGCGTGCGGTGGGTGGGTCCGACGGTCTGGTCGGAGTCGTCCGGCCCGATGCCGGCCCGCTCCCGCTGGAGCTGGATAAGCCGGTCGACTACTTCTACTTCACCCTGGGCGCCGCGGGGTTGTGCCTGCTCCTGCTGTGGCTGGTCAAGCGGTCCGCGCTGGGCGGCGTTCTGGTGGGCATCCGCGAGAGCGAGGGCAGGATGCGGGCACTGGGCTACCGGGTCGGCGCGTACAAGGTGTTCGCGTTCGCCCTGTCCGCGGCGATCGCGGCGGTGGCCGGAGTGCTGCACGCCTACCTGATCCGCTTCGTCAGTCCCGAAGAGCTCGGCGCGCTCGTGTCGGCTCGCGGCCTGATCATCGCCGTGGTGGCCGGCTCGGTGCTGTGGGCGCCCGTGGTCGTCGCGGTCCTGCTGACCTACGCCGAGGACGTGGCCAGCAGCCACACCGAGCACTGGCTGGCCCTGATGGGTCTGGCCTACGTCGCGGTGGCGCTGTTCGGCGGCCGGCCGCCCCCGTTCCGGCTGCCCCGCAGGCTCCCCCAGGCCGTCAGGTCCCGGAAGGCCTTGATCACCCAGGAGGAGTCGTGAATCCGGTCCTCCGGCTCGACGCCGTCAGCAAGAGCATCGGGGGCGTGCACATCAACCGCGATGTCTCGCTCAGCCTGGCACCAGGGGAGCGGCGAGCACTGCTGGGCCCCAACGGAGCCGGCAAGACGACGCTGATGAACCTGGCAGCGGGCGTCACGCGGCCGACGTCGGGTCGCATCGTGCTCGACGGGCGCGACGTGACCCGGATGCCGGTGCACCGTCGCGCGCGTCGCGGGCTCGCGCGCACCTTCCAGATCACCAACCTCTTCCCGGCGCTGACCGTCGCGGAGAACCTCGGCATCGCCGTGCAGGCCGGCAGCGCCCACCGGTTCGACGCCCTGCGTCCCTGGTCGACCGCGCGGTCGGTGTGGGCCAGGGTGGACGAGCTGCTCGAGCGCGGAGGGCTGACGCGCATCAAGGACGTCGCCGTCGGCGAGCTCGCCTACGGCGAGCAGCGGCGTCTGGAGATCGTCGCGGCGGTCGCCAGGCCGAGCTCGGTGGTCCTGCTCGACGAGCCCGGCGCGGGTCTCACCAGCGAGGAGACCGAGGAGCTGCTCACCCTGGTCTTCGGTCTCGACCCCGAGCTGGCCGTGATGTTCATCGACCACGACGTCGACCTCGCCTTCCGGATGGCCACCCGCGTGACCCTGCTGCACCAGGGCGAGGTCGTCGCCGACGGCACTCCCGACGTGGTCAGGGCGCTGCCGGTCCTCGACGAGAGCTACCTGGGAGTGGTCCACGATGCTTGAGGTGCGCGGCGTCCGGTCGTCCTACGGCGCGGTGCAGGCCGTCCGCGAGGTGTCCTTCGAGCTCCACCCCGGCGAGGTGCTCGCCATCCTCGGGCCCAACGGCGCCGGCAAGTCGACGCTGGCCAACACCATCGCCGGCCTGCACACCCTCAGCCAGGGCCGGGTACGGCTGGCCGGAGTCGATCTCACCCGGGCCCGGGCCACCGTGGTGGCTCGCAGCGGGCTGACCCTGGTTCCTCAGGGGCGGCGGGTCTTCGGCAGTTGCACGGTGGCCGAGCACCTGCAGCTGGCGGGGCTGCACGCCCGTCCGGACGCCCTGCCGCCCGACCAGGTTCTGGAGATCTTCCCCAGACTCGGCGACCGCCGCGATGTTCGGGCCCGACGGCTGAGCGGGGGCGAGCAGCAGATGCTGGCCATCGCCCGGGCGGTGCTGCTCGGGCCCGCGGTGCTCGTGATGGACGAGCCCACCGAGGGCCTCGCGCCGAGTCTCGTGACAGGTGTCGGGAGGCTGATCGGCCTCCTGCGCGACAAGGGGGTCGCCACGCTGCTCATGGAACAGCCCGGCCCGTTTCCCCGTGCGGTCGCGGACAAAGTGGCCACCATGGACAGGGGGGAGCTCGCCACGCCGCGGCGGGCGCACGACTCGACACAGGAAGTGGGGCCCTCGAGATGACCGGTCGCTTGGGGGTACAGATCACGCCGTGGAGCGGGTCGCGAGACCTGGTCGAGCTGGGCAGGCGGCTCGCCACCGCGGTGGACACCGTCTGGGTCCAGGACCAGATGCTCGCCCGGAACGTGTTCGCGTTGCTGGGCGCTCTCGCTCAGGCAGGCTGCGGTGTCGGCACGAACGTCACCTACCCGATCGGGCGCAACCCCATCGAGATGGCGTCGGCGGCGGCGACCATCGCCGAGTTCGTCCCACCCGATCGCGAGGTCGTGGTCGGCATGGGCACCGGCGGCGCGCTCGTCAACAGCCTCTTCCAGAAGGACCGGCCCGTCACCGTGGTGCGCGAAGCCATCCAGCTGATGCGGTCGCTGTGGGCGGGTGACCGGGTCGAGCTGGACGCCTTCCCCGTGCTGGGCGCGGCGATGTCCTACCGGCCGGGGGCGGTCGCGGAGCTCACCTATGCCGTCGAGAAGGCTCCGGGCATCGTGCTCGCCGGTGTCGGTCCCAAGATCCTCGCCGTCGCCGGAGGCCACGCCGACGGGTTGATCTCGCCGAGCAACATGCCCACCCTGTCGCGGGCGGCGTTGCGCAGCGGGCGGTTCGCGGAGATCTCCGGGCTCGACCTCGTGCGGGCCGCGCGCCCGAGCGCGATGGCACCGTTGCGCCTGATCTTCGGCATCAACGTCTCGGTGTCCGAGGACCGCAAGCGTGCCCGGGAGCAGGCCCGGCGTCAGGTCGCGCTCGTCGTCGGCAACCCGAAGCTGTGGCCCGACCTCGAACGGGTCGGCCTCGACGTGGCCTCGGCCGGTGAGGTCAAGGAGGCCTTCGAGGAAGGCCTGGGGATCGACGGAGCGGCGGCGCGCTGCTCCCAGGAGCTCGCCGACGCCCTGATCGTCTCGGGCACCGCCGAGGACTGCGTGCCCGCCGTGACGGAGCTGCGCGACCTCGCGGCCGCGGCGGGCTACACGGAGTTCTACCTGGGCGCTCCGCTGGGGCCCGACCCCGAGGAAGCCGCCCGGCTGATCGTCGGCCAGGTCATCCCGCGGGTCTGGCCGGACCGGCCGGGTGCGCTCTCATGACTCTCGACGTCGCCCGTGCCGACGGCGTGGCCACGCTGACGCTCGACCGTCCCGAGAGCAGGAACGCGCTGACCACCGATCTGCTCGGCAGGCTTCGGGCCGCGCTCGCCGACATTCGCGACGATCCGGAGACGCGCGTCGTCGTGCTGACCGGGTCGGGCACGGCGTTCTGCGGCGGCGCGGATCTCAAGGAGCTCGCGGGTACGCCCTCGCCGAGACCGGCCCTGGCCCGGGTGCGCCTGGTGACCGAGGTGATCGCCGCCCTGCGCAACCTGGAGCAGCCGAGCATCGCCGCGGTCAACGGCGCAGCCCACGGCGCGGGTTGGGGGCTCGCCCTGGCCTGTGACGTGTGCTTCGCCGTGGCGGACGCCTCGTTCAGCCTTCCCGAGGTTCGCAAGGGGCTGCGGCTGCCGGCCGCGATCGTCACCAGGCTGGTCGAGGTCGTCGGAGCGGTGCGTGCGGCGGAGATCGCCCTCGGCGGCGGTTCGTATTCCGTCGAGGACGGCAGGACGGCCGGGTGGGTGACCCGCGGGTACCCCGACGCGACGACGCTGGCCGAGCACGCGTCCGCGTTCGCGGTCGAGCTGGCCGGTCACCCCCTCGGCGCGGTGTCGACGGTCAAACAGGTTCTGAGGCGGAGCACGCCGGGCGAGCTGACGCCCCCACCCGAATACGCATGGAACGAGGAGTAGCAGTGGCCAGGACGATGACACAGGTCGACGGGCTGCGGGACTCCGTCCGGCAGTCGGTTCGCCGGCTGGTGCACAAGGAGTGCGACGAGTGGCGGTGCCTCGAGTGGGACAAGGCCGGCCAC
Organism: Actinophytocola sp.; assembly: GCF_050699935.1. Classification (NCBI taxonomy): domain Bacteria; kingdom Bacillati; phylum Actinomycetota; class Actinomycetes; order Pseudonocardiales; family Pseudonocardiaceae; genus Actinophytocola; species Actinophytocola sp. Next base: position 130,889 of record NZ_JBOHGB010000004.1, on the reverse strand, counting down.
TATCCCAAGGAGGTCTTCGACCACATCGCGGAGCTGGGTTGGTACGGCATCGGCGTCCCCGAGGAGAACGGTGGCTCCGGTGGCACGGCCGGCGACCTCCTCGTCGTCGCCGAGGAGCTCGGTCGCGGCAGCACCGACCTCGTGGCCTGCTTCAGCCTGACGGCGTCCGGGCTGCGCACGATCGTCACCGACGGCAGCGCCGCCCAGAAGGAGCGGCTGGTCCCGGAGCTCATGAGCGGGCGGACCCGCCTGTCCATCGCGGTCACCGAGCCCGAGGCCGGATCGGATGCGGCGAGCCTGCTCACCTCCGCACGGCGGGAGGGCGACCACTACGTCGTCACCGGACAGAAGACGTTCTGCGAAGCCGCCGGGCTGCCCGACACGATCATCCAGCTCTACGCGCGCACGGACCCCGCCGCCACGAAGCAGGCCGGCATCAGCATGCTGCTGCTCGACCCGCGGTCCCCGGGAGTGACCCTGCGCCGGCTGCCGACGATCGGACGCAACATCACCGGTGTCTACGAGGTCTTCCTGGACGACGTCGTCGTCCCGGCCGAGAACCTCGTCGGAGTGGAGAACCGGGGCTGGCACCAGCTGGGGGCCGAGCTCCCGCTGGAGCGCCTGATCATCAGCGCCGGCTTCGTCGGGGCCACGCTGCAGGTCCTCGACGACACGCTTCGCCACGTCAAGGAGCGCGAGCAGTTCGGCCGGCCGGTCGGTGACTTCCAGGCCGTCGCCCACCTGCTCGTGGACCTCTACACGCGTGCCGAGGCGATCCGGCTCCTGGTGTACCGCGGTGGTGAGCTGCACGACGCGGGCGAACCCCACGTGAAGGAGGCGTCGATGGCCAAGATCGCGTCCGCGGAGCTGTACGCCGATGCCGCGCGGTACTGCATGCAGCTGCACGGCGGCTACGGCTACATCGACGAGCACCCGCTGACCATGCACTACACCGACGCGGTGATCGCCACGGTCGCCGGCGGCGCGTCGCAGGTGCAGCGCAACATCGTCGCCCGCGAGCTCGGCCTGAGGCCACGGTGACGACGATGACGGCTCTCGACGGTGTCAAGGTCCTCGACGTCGCGTCCATGATGGCCGGCCCCTACTGTGCCACCCTGCTCGGTGACCTCGGGGCGGACGTCGTCAAGCTCGAGCCCCCGCGGGGAGACGAGACGCGCCGGTTCGGGCCGCGGCGTGGCAGCGACAGCGGGGTCTTCGTCGGCGTGAACCGCAACAAGCGAAGCGTCCGCGCCGACCTCCGCACGCCGGAGGGCCAGGAGCTGCTCGGGCGTCTCGTGGACTGGGCGGACATCGTCGTCGACAACCTCCGACCTCAGGCGCGCACGTCGCTCGGGCTGGACCACGAGACCTTGGCCGCACGCAACCCGCGGATCATCTCGGTGTCCCTGTCGTCGTTCGGTCCCGACGGGCCGTACGCCGGCCGGGCGGGCATCGACCCGGTGGCCCAGGCGCTCAGCGGGTTCATGAACGTCACCGGGCCGGCGGGGGGAGAGCCCACGAAGGCGGGTCCGCCCGTCGGCGACGCGACGGCCTCGCTGCTGGCGACGACCGGGGCGCTCGCGGCGCTGGTGGCTCGTGCGCGGACCGGCCGCGGTCAGCAGGTCGACGTGTCGCTCATCGACGGGCTGGTGCACATCCAGGCGCCCTACACCGGCCAGTACTTCCTGCTCGGTACCCAGCAGCCGCGTACCGGCAACGGCATCGACTGGTACGCGCCGTACAACGCCTACGAGTGCGCGGACGGCCGCCATGTCCACCTCGCCTGCTACAACGACAAGTTCTTCCGCAACCTGTGCGTGGCGATGGGGCGGCCCGAGCTGGCCGAGGACGACCGGTTCGCGACCAACGAGCTACGGCTCGAGCATCGCGCGGAGCTGGACGGGATCGTCGCCGAGTTCCTCGGTTCACTGCCCCGCGACAAGGCGCTGGATGTCTTGTGGGACAACGACGTGATCGTCGGGCCGGTCAACGACTACGCCGAGGTCTTCGCCGACCCGCAGGTCCTGCACAACAGGATGGTGGTCGACGTCGACCACCACTCGGGTCCGCTCCGGGTCACCGGGGTGCCGGTGCGGCTCTCGGAGACACCGGGTTCCGTGCGCCGTCCACCGCCTGGTCTCGGCGAGCACACCGCGGAGGTGCTCGAGGAGCTCGGGTTCGACCGGGACTTCATCGACCGGCTCGCGCCAGGAGGCGACCGATGAGTGTCCTCAGTGGACTCGCCGACCCCACGGCTCGCACCTGGGCGGCGGCCGAACGCGCCTTCCGGCTGGTGGTGCCCGAGACCTACAACATCGCGGCGGACTGTCTGAACGCCGACCCGGACCACCGCGCACTGGTCGCCGTCGACGGTGACCACGCGAGCACCCTCACCTTCGGACAGCTCGACGACCTCGCGCGTCGGCTCGCCACCCTGCTCGCGGCGCGAGGAGTGGAGCCCGGCGACCGTGTCGCGATCAAGCTCCCGCAGAGTGCCGAGATGGCGATCGCGATCCTGGGCACCCTGCACCTGGGCGCCGTCGCGGTGCCGGTGTCGAACGTGCTGGGCGAGGACGCGATCCTGCACAGACTCTCCGACAGCGGGGCGACGGTGCTGGTGTGTGCGCCCGGCGACCGGGCCGAAGCCCTGGCGGACTCCACGGGGACGACGATCGTCCACACCGGACCCGCGGACGACAGGTGGGGCGAGGGCGGGCTGGCCGGCACGGAGCCGCTGCCGTCCCATGTGGACACCGGGCGGGACGACCCGGCGCTCCTCCTCTACACCTCGGGTACGACGGGCAAGTCCAAGGGCGTCCTGCACGGCCACCGGGTCCTGCTCGGTCACCACGCGATCGACCTGGCCTGGGACCACGCGCGTCCGGACGACGTGGCATACAGTCCGGTCGACTGGGCGTGGGCCGGCGGTCTGCTCCTCGGGCTGCTCGTCCCGCTCGCCCGGGGGATGACCGTCGTCGCCTACCGCGACAGCCGGTTCGACCCCGCCCGCACCTTGGCGATCATGAAGGCCCACGGGGTGTCCGTGGGCCTGTTCCCGCCCACCGCCCTGCGGCTGCTGCGACGGTCCGGGCTGCTCACCGAGGTGTCGGCGAGCGAGCTTCGCCTTCGCAGCGTCATCACCGGAGCCGAGGCCGTCGAGCCCGAGCTCTCCACCTGGGCGCGCGACGAGCTGGGGCTCAGCGTGAACAACGCGTTCGGGCAGACCGAGGCGAACGCGCTGATCGGGCACGCGCACGTGCTCGGGGACCTGGAGCCGACCTGTCTCGGCCGGGCTTACCCGGGCCACACGGTCGCCGTACTCGACCCCGACCAGCGGCCGGTCCCCGCCGGGGTCGTCGGTGAGATCGCCGTGCGCGCGGACGACCCCGTGTGCATGCTGCGCTACTGGAACGCGCCGGAGGCCACGGCGGCGAAGGTCCGGCGGGGGTGGCTGCTCACCGGTGACTCGGCACACGCCGACACGGCCGGGAACCTCTACTTCCACGGTCGGGCCGACGACATCATCAAGAGCGGGGGCTACCGGCTCGGGCCCGCCGAGATCGAGGCGGCGATGCTGGTGAACCCCGCGGTCGAGGAGTGCGCCGTGATCGGGCTACCCGACCCCGAGCGCGGCCAGGTCGTGACCGCCTTCGTCACGCTCGCGCCCGGGGCGCACGCCGGCCCCGAGCTGACGGCGCGGCTGCAGGCCTGCGTCCGGGCCAGGGTCGGCGCCCACGCCTACCCGCGGACCGTGCACTACCTGTCGGGCCTCGCCAAGACCAGCACCGGGAAGATCGACCGCCGCGCACTTCGGGGTGCCGTGCCGATCGCGGCCGGACACACCGACGAGGAGAGCGCGTCGTGACCGCGCCGGGTTCTCCGGTCGCCGTCGTCGGGGCCGGCACGATGGGCCGAGGCATCGCGATCGCGGCGCTACGAGCGGGAAGGGACGTGACCCTCGTCGACATCGACGGTGACGTCCTCGACGCGGCACGGTCCTACATCGGGAAGCAGTTCGACCGGCATCCGGCCGAGGCGGGGTCGGTCACCGGGCGGCTCGACGTGTCACGACAGCTCGGCCGGGTCGTGCGGCACGTCTCGGTGGTCGTCGAGGCGGTCCCCGAGATCACGGACCTCAAGCTCGACATCTTCGAGTCGCTGAGGACCGCGCCGGCCGAGGCACTGCTGGTGAGCAACACCTCCACGATGAGCATCACCGCCCTGGCCGACGCATGTGGCGGCTCCCCGCGGGTCGTCGGCATGCACTTCTTCAACCCGGCACACCGCATGCCGCTGGTCGAGGTCGTCGTTGGTGACGCCACGAGTGAGCAGACCCGTGCGGAGGCGGTCGCGCTGGCCCGCGAGCTCGGCAAGGACCCGGTGGTGGTGCGCGACGTGCCCGGCTTCGTCACGAGCCGCCTGGGTCTCCTGCTCGGCACCGAGGCGATGCGCATGGTGCAGGAAGGGGTCGCGAGCGCGGCCGACATCGACAAGGCCATGAGGTTGGGGTACGGCCATCCGATGGGGCCGCTGGAGCTGGCGGACCTCGTCGGCCTCGACGCCAGGCTCAACAACCTGCGCAGCATGCACGACCGGTCCGGCGACGAGCGGTACCGGCCGCCCGCGGTGCTCGAGGACCTCGTGGCCCGGGGACGCCTGGGCAAGAAGTCCGGCGCCGGCTTCTTCACGTACGAGGCGACGCCTTGACCGAGCTCATCCGAACCGGCACGCGGTCGCGCTTCGACTCGATCGTGATCGACTCGCCCGCGAACCGGAACGCGCTGTCCCTCCGGCTGCTGACCGAGGCACTGAACGCCGTGCGCGACAGCGCCCGCGGCGCGGGTCGTGGGCTGGTCATCGAGCACGCGGGCCCGGCGTTCTGCTCCGGGGTCGACCTCAAGGAGCGGCGTGCGCTGGCACGCGAGGACCAGTCGCACTCCCGGCTGCTCGCGGACCTCCTGCGCGAGCTGTGGCGCTACCCGAAACCGGTGGTCGTGTTCGTGGACGGGGCGGTACGAGGAGGCGGGCTCGGCGTCCTCTCCTGCGCCGATCTGGTGGTCGCCACGACGGCCTCGACCTTCGCCTACTCCGAGGCGCGAGTGGGCGTCGCGCCTGCCCTGGTGATGGCCGTGACCCTCGCGACCGCATCGAGCCGGGAGCTGATGCCCCACCTGCTCACGGGAGCGGCCTTCGACGCGGCGACCGCGGAGTCACTCGGGCTGGTCGGACGCGTCGTGGACACGGCCGAGCGGTTCGACGTCGACGGCGTCCTCGGGTCGTTCACCCACGGCGCGCCGGCCGCGCAGGCGGTGATCAAGCAGCTGAGCCGGGACTGGGTCACCCGCGACGTGAGCGCCGTGCTCCACCAGATGACCGTGCTCTCCGCCGAGCTCTTCGCCGGCGACGAGGCGCGGGAGGGCATGACCGCCTTCGCCGAGCACCGCCCGCCACACTGGCACGACGACCGCCCGATGCCGTCGGAGACGAACACGCCGTGAGCCGCGTCGCGCGGCGTGCCTTCGGCGAAGATGTCCTCCGCGCTGCGAGCTCGGGACCGCAGCGGAGTCGCCGGTACACGCACCGTTGGCGGTCGTCACGTCACGTCTGTTCTCGGTGACCCCAGGGAGTGTGTGGGTCAACCCGTGGTCTCAATAGCACCTCGAAGGTGTTCGGAGCCACGGGACGCTCCTACCCTTACAGGACAAGCCGGGCGGAAGATGTCGTGTTTCCGCCGAGCGGGTACTTCGCCCGGCCGGGACCGTCGTCGCCGCCCATCATCCTCGGGTGAGGGGAGGAGGACATGCGAACGTCGTTTTTTCGGCGGTCCGTGATCGTGTTGAGTGCGACCGTACTGGTGGTGACCGCGTGCGGGGACAACGGGGGCGGGGGTGGGGGTGGCGACGGCGAGGTCGTCGGTGAGGGCGATGGCGTACTCCAGCTGGGATACGTCCTTCCCGAGACCGGACAGCTCGCGTTTCTCGGGCCACCCCAGATCCAGTCGACGAAGTTCGCGATCAAGACCATCAACGACGCGGGCGGGGTGCTGGGCGAGCCGATCCCCGAGCCGGCGGCCGGCGATGAGGCGGGCCAGGAGGGCGTCGCCGTCCAGTCGGCCGGCCGCGTTCTCGCGTCCGGGGTGGACGCGATCATCGGTGCTGCCGCGTCCGGGATGTCGCTGGCGTTCATCGACCGGGTGACCGGTGCCGGCGTGGTGCAGTGCTCCGCGTCGAACACCGCGCCCACGTTCACCGACTACGACGACGGCGGGTTCTACTTCCGTACGGCGCCGAGCGACTCGTTGCAGGGGCCGATCCTCGCGAACGTGATCCGCGAGGACGGGCACGACCGGGTCGCCATCGTCGCCCGGGCCGACGACTACGGCCGTGGTCTCCTGGAGTCCACCCGGCAGGCGCTGGAGGAGGCCGGTGCGACGGTGGACCTCGCGGAGACCTACGACCCCGAGGCGACGAACCTCGCCCAGCTCGCGCAGCAGGTCACGGGCGCCAACCCGGACGCGGTGGTCGTGATCGCGTTCGAGGAGGGCACGCAGATCATGCAGCGGCTCATCGAGACGGGTGTCGGACCGCAGCAGGTCGGCGTCTACGGCGCCGACGGCCTGCGCAGCGAGGAGCTCGCCTCCCTGGTGTCGCCGAACAACCCCGGAGTCATCGCCGGGATGAAGGGCACCGCGCCCGCGTCGGCGGAGAACGCCGAGTACGTCAGCCAGCTCAAGGAGTTCGCCCCCGATCTGGTCGAGCTGCAGTACGCCCCGCAGGCCTACGACTGCGTGACGATCATCGCGCTCGCCGCGGAGCAGGCCCGGTCGGACGACCCGGCCGTATTCGCACCGGAGATCGTCGGCGTCACCAAGGACGGCGAGAAGTGCACGTCCTTCGAGGACTGCAAGCGGTTGCTCGAGGACGGCGCCGACATCGACTACGACGGCGTGAGCGGGCCGCTGGACTTCGTCGACGTCGGTGAGCCGGGGCGGGCCACCATCGAGGTCTATGCCTACAACGAGCAGGGCAAGCTCGAGACGTTGCGCACCGAGGAGAGCGTCGGCGAGGGCTGATGTCCACAGTTGACGACACAGTGAACGACACAGTGGACGAATCGGGTCAGCGCGCGCGGGCGAGGGTGCCGAGGTAGAGCTCGATCACCTTCTCGTCGTGGAGCAGTTGCCCGCCGGTGCCGGTGTACGCGTTGGTGCCCTGGTCCAACACGTAGCCGCGATCGCAGATCTGCAGGCACCGGCGGGCGTTCTGCTCCACCATCAGGATGGCGACGCCCGCCGCGTTGATCTGCTTGACCCGCTCGAACACCTGGTCCTGGTGCGTGGGGGAGAGCCCCGCGGACGGCTCGTCGAGCAGCAGCAGCCGCGGCTCCATCATCAGCGCACGCCCCATGGCCAGCATCTGCCGCTCACCACCGGACATCGAGCCCGCCTTCTGGCGCCGGCGCTCGGCGAGCACCGGGAACAGCTCCTCGACGACCGCCGACCGCGCGGCGAACGCCCGCGGCCGCAGGTAGGTGCCCATCCGCAGGTTCTCCTCGACGGTCAGCGTCGGGAAGACGTTCTGCAGCTGCGGCACGTAGCCGACCCCGCGCGAGACGAGCTCGTGCGCCGGCCGGTTGGTGACGTCCTCGCCCGCCAGCAGCACCGCGCCCCGGCGCACCCGCAGCAGCCCGAACATGGCCTTCACCAACGTGGACTTGCCCGCGCCGTTCGGGCCGATCACGCCGACCAGCTCGCCGGACCCCAGCACGAGACCGCAGCCGCGCAGCACGTCCACGCCGGGGAGGTAACCGGCCACCAGGTCGTCGGCGACCATCAGCTGATCAGCCATGGTTACGTCCTCGCTTCCGGGTCGTCGTGGTGCCGGCCGAGGTAGGCGTCGATCACGTCGGGGTCGCGGGCGATCGTCCGCGGCGGGCCCTCGGCCACGATGGCGCCCTCCGCCATGCAGATCACCCAGTCACTGATGCCCATCACCACGTCCATGTCGTGCTCGACGAAGCACACCGTCATGCCCTCGTCACGCAGGCTGGTGATGTGCTCGAGCAGCGACTGCGTCAGGGCCGGGTTGACCCCCGCCATCGGCTCGTCGAGCAGCACCATCCTCGGCCGCACCATCAGCGCACGGGCCAGCTCCAGCAGCTTGCGCTGCCCGCCGGAGAGGGTGCCCGCGTACTCGTCGCGCATGTGCGCCAGCCCGAACCGCTCGAGCAGTTCCTCGGCCCGCCGCTCGATGTCCTTCTCCTGCCGGCGCCACACCGGGGGCAGCAGGGACAGCAGCATCCGCTCGCCGCGCTGGCCGGTGGCCGCGAGCTTCAGGTTCTCCAGCACGGACAGCTTGGCCAGTGCCTTGGCGAGCTGGAACGTGCGGACCAGGCCCCGGCCGGCTACCCGGTGGGCCGCGTACCCGGTGAGCGGTCGCCCGTCGAACGTCCAGTGCCCGCCGTCGGCGCGGTCGAACCCGCTGATGACGTTGAACAGGGTGGTCTTGCCGGCCCCGTTCGGCCCGATGATCGACGTGATGGCGCCGCGCTGCACCTCCAGGTGGTCGACCCGCACGGCGGCCAGGCCGCCGAAGGCGCGCGTGACGCCGTCGAGCACCAGCATCGGGTCCGGCTTGGACGTGCCCGGCGTGCACTCGACATCGGCGAGGTCAACGGACATCGAGCAGCATCTCCCTCCTGCTGCCGAGGATGCCCTGCGGCCGGAAGATCATGAGCAGCATGAGGCCGAGCCCGACCAGGGCGAACCGCACGGCGCCGACCTCCGGCGCGCTGATCACGTCCGCCGAGACGACCCTGGCGCTGATCGCCTGCCGCAGGGCACTGTCGAAGAAGGACAGGACCGCCCAGAACAGGATCGAGCCGACGATGGGTCCGAGGACCCGGCTGGCCCCGCCAAGCATCAGCAGCGTGTACAGGAAGAACGTCACGACGGGGTCGAAGCTGTCCGCGCTCACCGACTGGTTCTGGATCGCCAACATCATGCCGGCCATCGCCCCGACGGCGCCGCCGAGCACGAGGCTCTGCAGCTTGTAGGCGTAGACGCTCTTGCCGAGGCTGCGCGCCACGTCCTCGTCCTCGCGGATGGACCGGATCACCCTGCCCCACGGGCTGTGCACCAGCAGCGCGACGATCGCCGAGACGAGGACGACCAGGCCCCAGGTGAAGACCAGCACCCACAACGTGCGCGCGTCGAAGCGCACCAGCCACACGCCGTAGGAGTCCCGCGGGATCGGGTTGACGGTGTAGAAGTCGTTCGCGAACCGCTGCAGGCCGAACACCCCGCCAGTGACCGGTTCGGCCCAGCTCGACCGGTAGAACAGCCGCAGGATCTCGCCGGCCGCGATGGTCGCGATGGCGAGGTACTCCGCACGCAGTCGCAGTGTCGGCAGGCCGAGCAGCAGGGCCAGCACCACCGCGGACGCCAGCCCGATGAGCACCCCGGCCCACAGCGGCAGCTCGAAGGTCGACACCGACGCCGCGACCCCGTACGCGCCCACCAACATGAACGCGACCTGGCCGAAGTTGAGCAAGCCGGTGTATCCGAAGTGGAGGTTCAGCCCGACGGCGGCCAGCGCGTACGCCGCGGCGACCGGTCCGATGCCGGACCGCAGCGCGTCGGCGACGATGACCTCCCAATCCACTGTGGACACTCCTTAGCCGACGCGTCCCGGGCGCCCGAGAATGCCCTGCGGGCGGACCAGCAGGACGACGATGAGTGCCAGCAGCGCCCACGCGTTCTGCAGGTCGATCGGGAACCACAGGCTGGACATCTGGGCGACGACGCCGATGACGAAGCTGCCGGCCATGGCGCCGTAGGCCGAGCCGAGGCCGCCGAGGATGATCCCGGCGAACATGAGCAGCAGCAGCCGGAAGCCCATGTCCCAAGTGATGATCTCGGTGAGCCCGAAGAAGACCCCGCCGAGTGCCGCCAGCCCGCCGCCGAGCATCCACACGACGAGGATCACCCGCTGCACGTCGATTCCGGACGCCTCGGCCAGATCGCGGTTGCTGGACACTGCCCGGACGGCCGTGCCGATCCGCGTCCGCTGCAGCATCAGGGCGACCCCGACGAGCACCAGCACGGACAGCGCGACGACCGTCAGGTCACGGGGGGTGATCCCGACCGGCCCGAGGTCGATCGCGCGCTGGATGTCGTACTCCCGGTAGGACGCGGGCCGCGTGCCGAACAGCACCAGCACGATGTGCCGCAGCAGCAGCGACAACCCGATGGTGACGATGAACAGGCTGATCAGACCGGTGCCCCGGCTCCGCAACGGTCGCCACATGCCGCGCTCCAGAACCCCGCCGAACAGCGCGCCGAACGCGACCGCGATGAGCGCGGCCGGGATGATGTGCCAGCCGGGTCCACGGTCGGTCACGTTGAGGAAGAAGGCGACCACCGCGCCGATCGTCACCAGTTCGCCGTGCGCGAAGTTGATCAGGTGAGTGGTGCCGAAGACCAGCGAGAGGCCGACCGCGGTGATCGCGATGATCGCGCCGAACTGGATGCCGTCCACGAACGCCTGCAGCGCCCGGTCCGCGAGCCTCGGGCCGCGCGGTACCTCGTCGCCTTGCGCCCACGCGGTGCCCGGAGCCAGCGCAACGAGCAGAAAGGCGATCATCAGCACGAACCGTCGACAGTGACACACGGTAACAGCTCATCCAGGACGCCCTAGCAGAGTTCAGTGTAAGCGCACGTCGGTGCGCACAGCTGGATACGGCAGGATCGTTACGACATGTAGCGACTAGCGGCCGTCGTCGCCGACGGAGCGGGCTCGGGGCGCCACGTTCCGCAGCAAGCTTCCGTTTGTGTCCAGGTCACATCGGTCCGGCGGCCCGACTGCTCACCGCGACGGCGGGCGGGCTGAGCGTGTCCTACCCGTGCCAGCCGACGCGGGTGCGCAGGCCCACGCGACCACGACTGGGCTCGGGTGCCATCCGCGCTTCGTGGCGAGCCGGACGCGGCACTGGCTGCCGGCCCGACGCTCGATCAAGGATCCGAGCGAGAGCCCCGCTCACGGCCGCGTCGTCTGGCTTGGACCGCCGGAGCACGGTGGCGAATCATCAGTCGAGCCAACGCGGAGCAGCCGGACGGGGCTTGGCGAGGCGGTTACCCGCCGTGGAGGACCACCCTGACCGGCGCGCCGTCGGCGGCCTCGATGGTGAGCGGGAATGCCGTGCAGTTCATCCGGACGGGCCTTTCCCGGGGGAGGTTGGTGAGGTTCTCGATCAGTGGTAGGTCGGCGCCGAGCAGCGTGTGGTGGATGGGGAAGTCGAAGTCGTCGCCGCGCAGCGCCATTGGCCGGTCGACGGTGAGGAAGTCGACCCCGAGCAGTTTGGCACCGCGCGCCAAGACCCAGTCCGCGACCTCGGCGGAAAGGTGCGGATTGTCGTAGTACGCCGGTTGTCCGTAGTGCCGCGACCAGCCGGTGGCCAGCAGGAGGATGTCCCCCTCGCGGACGGTGTGGGCACCGAGCCGCAGGTCGGTCAGGTGAATCATCGTGCTCGGCTTTGCGCGAACCGGTATCACAAGCGCGGATCCGTGGCATTCGTCCAGGTCGATGTCCTGGATCGTGCGTCCGCCTTCTATCGCATGGCTGGGTGCGTCCATGTGAGTACCGGAATGCGTGGTCAAGGCTACGGAGGTGACGTTCAGAGGGTGACCGTCCGAGATGGTGGCGAACTGGTGCACCTTGGTCGGTGGGAAGTGTGGGATCTGCATCATCGATGTCGTGACGACGTGCGAGCAATCGCGCACCATGTGACCGTCCGTTCGCTTCCAGTCGGGGCAGTGGTTCAGTCGTCGAGCCGGTAGCACTTGATCTCGTCCGGCGGTATGTGGACATACACGGTCCGCTTGCCGCCGATGGGCCATCCGTTCTGGCGACTGACGACGGTCGACGCTCCACAGGCGACCTTCACGAGCACGGACTCGCCCTGGAAGCTCTCCAGCGTGACCTCTCCGTGCCATACGTTTGGTGCGGTGCCCGGACGGTCCGTGGTGATCCGGACCGAACCGACCTTGAAGTACAGCTGGACCGGCGCGCCGGGATCGGGCCGATGATCGCCGGTGACCGCCAGGACCTGGCCGCCTTCGGTTCGCACGGTGAAGGCGCGGTCGTCGGCGTGATCGTGTTCGGTGACCTGTCCATGCACTCGGTTGGTCGATCCGATGAACTCCGCCACGAACGGTGACGCCGGCTCGTTCCAGACGTGAGAGGGGGTGCCGAACTGGACGATCTTTCCCTCGTTCATGATGACGATCCGGGAGGAGATGCTGAACGCCTCCTCCTGGTCGTGGGTCACGTACACGGCGGTGAATCCCAGTGCCTCGCGCAGCTCCAGCAGTTCCAGCCGCATGTCTTGGCGTAGTCGCGCATCGAGGTTGCTCAGCGGCTCGTCGAACAGGATGATCTTGGGATTGCCGGCGATCGCCCGCGCCAACGCCACGCGTTGCTGTTGACCACCGCTGAGCTGGGAGATGCGGCGGTCACGCTCGTTCCACAGCCGTACCCGTCGCAGGGCGTTCTCGGCCAGCTCGATGGCCTTGCCCTTGGCGACCTTGCGCATCCGCAGCCCAAAGATGACGTTCTCGGTGACGTTCATGTGTGGCCACAGCGCGTACTGCTGGAACACCATCGCGAGGTCGCGGCGTTCCGGCGGCACCATGACGTCCCTGCCTTGGCCGGCGGAGAACACGTCCCGCGACTCCAGGACGATTCGACCCGCGTCCGCTCGCTCGAGCCCGGCGATGCACTTCAGGGTCGTGGTCTTGCCGCAGCCGCTTGGACCGAGCAGCGACAGCACCTCGCCCTGCTCCACCTCGAGAGAAAGGTCGTCGATGGCGAGCTTGCCGTTGTCGTAGGTCTTGCGCAGACCGCTGATGGTCAACGCGACCACGTCCGTACCGTGTGGGCGGTCCGGCACGCCTTCCGGTGTGCTGACGCGGGAACGCGTCGCGCCGTTCGCGAACATTTTCACCGTCGGCTCCTCGTTTGTTTGGTCCGATGGCCGCGGTCACCGTCGCTCCGTGCCGCCGGTGAGCCTTGTCGCCACCGCGACAAGTGCGAACACCAGCACCACGTTGACCACGCCGAGTGCGAATACGTGAACGAAGTCGCCGACCTCGTAGCTCTCCCAGATGAGTACCGACATCACTTCGCTCGACGGCGTGTAGAGCAACAGCGACGCCGCGAGCTCACGGATGGAGTGATAGAGGATGATCGTCCCGCCGGACAGGAGCCCGGGAATCAGTAGGGGAACGAGAATCTTGCGAATCACACCGAGCCACGATGCGCCGAACACTCTCCCGGCGTGTTCGACCGACACGTCGATCTGCTGCATGGCGGTGACCGTGACACGGATCGCATAGGGCAGGAACAGTGCCACGTAAGCGGCGAAGAGAACGATCTTCGTTCCGTACACGCCCGCCGGTATCGAGATCCACATCCACAGCAGGGCCAACCCGAAGACGCTCGATGGCACTGCCAGTGGGAGCGACGCGACGTAGTCGAGTGCCGCGTTCATCCGGAACCTCGTACGGATGAGGAAAACCGCGATCGCCGCGGCGAGTACCGCCCCCGTCACCGCGGCGCCGACAGCGAGCACCGTGCTGTTGAGAATGGCGTTCGCCGCTCTCGGTGTCGCGAGGTCGGCGTAGTTGTTCAACGTCCAGCCCGACGAGAAATCGGGCGACACGAATGGTTGGAGTGAGCCGATGAGCATGGCGCCGAGTGGCAGCACCACCGATACGGCGACGTAACCCCAGCAGACGATGATCGCCGGGTAGCGGAGCCTGCCGAGGTCCGTTCGGGTTCCGCTCGATCCCCGTGTTCCGATGGAGGCGTATTCGCGTTTGCGGATCACCCGTCGGTTGATGGCGAGCCCGCCCACGGTGATGACCGTGAGCACGATGCCGAGCACCGCGGCCGTGTTCACGTCTGCCGGGAATACGGTGGTCAGTCGCACGAGCCTGGTGGCGATGACCTCGATGTTCCCCGGATTGCCCAGGACGCCCGGTATGCCGAACTGGCCGGCGGCGTTGACGAAGACCACGAGGACCGACGAGAGGATAGCCGGGAGAATCAACGGCAACGCGATCCGAACGAGACTGCTGAACCTCGTGGCGCCGAAGACGCGTGCCGCCTCGTCCAGGCCGGAGTCGAACGCCAGCAAGGCCGGCCGGATGTACAGATACGCGACGGGCGCGAAGTACAGGCCCATCACCCAGATGATTCCAGGCATCGTATAGACGTTGAGCGGGCCGATGCCCAGCACGTTCAGGCCCGCGTTGACGTAGCCGATCGACGGTGACAGAAGGAGGATCCATGCGATGGCTCCGATGAACGGGGCGATGAAGGCGGGGACCGTCACCGCCGTGTTCAGCAGCCGCGCTCCTGGCACATTGGTTCGGACGATGATGATCCCGAGGCCGAGACCGATGAACAGCGACAGCGCGGTGCTTCCGGTCGCGATGATCAGGGTGTTCAGGGCGAGCTGCGCGAAGTCTGCGTCGAACAGGCCGACGTAGCGGGACAGTGTGAAGCTCGCCGGCAGCCCCGGAGAGTTGGTTCGGAAGCTGCCGTACAACAGCAGCAGCATCGGCCCGAGTATCAGTACTGCCACCAGACCGAGCAGGGCGACGAGCACCACTACCCGTGCGACGCTGTAGTTCCTGACCGCGCCCAGGATCCGGAAGCGAGGTGTGCCTGCCACTGATTGAGTCATGGAATCACTCCGGTCGTCTGATCGGCTACCTCCCCATGGCGCTGTCGAAGGTGTCGTTGAACGAGTCGAAGTCCTTCGCCTGTGCTTCCGGATCCCGCTGTAGGAGGTTGACGTCGGTGAGCCGCGGGCGTTCCTCGGGAAGGGGCGTGACATCGGGCCGCGGGCTGTAGACGAACAGCGCCTCGGACAAGGTGTTCGCCGCGTCGGAGCCCGACAGGTACCGGAGGAAGCGCTTGGCCGCGTCCGGGTGGGGGGCCTTGGCCACGAGTGTGTTGTAGTCCAGCGAGTTGCCCAGTCCGGAAGTTGGGTAGGTGACGGCGAGCGGAGCGCCCTTCGAGACCTGTTCCCAGGTCGTGTGGTCGAACGTGATCGCGGCGTGGTACTCGCCGCTGACCAACCCGTTCAAGATCGCGCCAGAGTCACCGGAGAGCACCGGCTGCTGATCACGAAGCCGTTCGAAGAATCCCATGTCGATCGCCGGGTCGTTCGCCATCTGCCAGTACGCGTCATATCCGGCGGCGTCTTCCCGTGGGTCCAGCGCCGCGACCTTTCCCCGCCAATACGGATCGAGGAGGTCGTCCCACTCGTTCGGCACCTTGTCCTCCGGAACGAGCTTCGTGTTGTAAGAGATCGAGATCACCAGGACACGGGTGACGAACGCGTAGCCGTCCGGGTCGACATATGTCGACCCGTATTCGTCGCCCAACTCGACCGGGTCCGGTATGAACGGCGCGATGAGCTTGTCCTGCTTCGCTTGTTGCAGCAGGTCCCACGATGCGATGCTCAGAACATCGGCGACATTGCGCCCGGCAGCGTTCTCGGTCTGGAACCGCTGCCAGAGCTCGAATGTGCCGAGGCGTTGCACGGTCACCGGAATGCCGGTTTCCTTGGTGAACGCATCGGCGACCGGTTGGGCACCCGCGACGGGGATCGAGACGTACCAGTTGATCGCCTCGTCGTCGGAGTCTCCGCCTGTGGCACTGCTTCCGCACGACGCGACCAGGACCGCGACCGACAGTGCGGCAACGAATGAGGAGACGCCGGTCCAGGATTTTCTATGGGGCCGAACGGTGGTGACTCGGTGCATGATGTGACTCCCTCATGACGGCGAAGGGCCGGCGAGTGAGCGAATAGCGACGGCAGCCGCGTTGCGCACGTGCTGTGCGCAGACGTCACGAGCTTTCTCCGCGTCGCCTTCGCTGATCGCGCGGATGATTGCGCGTAGTTCGGACACGGTGTGGGTGGGCCGCCCCGGCTCGGCCAGGGTCGCCGCGCGTAATAGCGAAATTCGTGCGTGCAGGGTAGCCAGCAGCTTGGCGGCGGTCTCGTTTCCAGAGAACCGGAAGAGTAGGTCGTAGAACACGTCCTTCTCGTGGAGCACTAGGGACATGTCCCCGGCCCGGACGGCTTCTTCGACCGCGTCGACGGACGCGCTCAGCTCCGACACCTCGCTCGCGGTGGCTCGCCGCGCGCAGAGCATTCCGGCCAGAGACTCGAGAACCTCGCGCACCTGGTAGATCGATATCGCCTGAGTCTGTGACACCGTCGCGACGATCGGCCCTCGGTTGGGGACGATTTCCACGAGACCTTCGGACTCGAGTTGTCGCAGGGCCTCCCGCACGGATGTACGGCTTACCCCGGTCAGCTCACAGAGCTGCTTCTCGAGCAATCGTTCCCCGGGCAGGAACTGGCGTGACCGGATGGCGTCGCGGAGCCTTGCCGCGGTCTCCTGGCGGACCGGGGCCCCTACGGGGACAACTCTCATAGTCATGAGATCAACCTTACGAAACGTAGATGTACAGCCACGTGTTCTCAGGATTGTTGACCGTTCTCGTTCTCGGCGAGAACGGCGGCAAGAGTACGGAACGCGTCCAGCGCCGCGGGTAGTCCGGCGTAGACGGCGACCTGCATTACTACTTCGACGAGCTCCGCTTCCGTGCAACCGTTGCGAATCGCGCCGTGAACGTGGAGCTTCAGTTCCTCTGGCCGGTTGAGTGCCGTGAGCATCGCGACATTGACCAAGGACCGTGTCTGTCTGGGCAGGCCGTCCCTGGTCCAGACGAAGCCCCAGCAGAACTCGTTCACGAACGACTGCAGGGCCTCCGACCAACTGTGCTGGGTATTCGTCGCGCGGTCGACGTAGGCGTCACCGAGCACTTCTCGCCTGATCCTCAGGCCAGCACGTGCTCGTGAAGTGTCGGTCGGCGAAGTGTCGTCTCTGGGCTGGTTCATTCCGGATTGACGACCTCGACATCCGGCGACGTGACGCCGCGGGCGGTCAGCGACTCCGCGAGAAAAGACGCGATCATGTCCGTGGAGATCGTGCAGGTGGCGCAGTCGGGATTCTCGACCAACCGGTACTCCACGACCACCCGCGACCGGGTGTCGTCCACCTCCCGGAGCGTGAGCTGTCCCCCGTCGCGGTCCACCATCTTCTGCAGTTGCTCGAGAACAGCCACCGCCGCCTCGCGAGTGTCGGCCATTACGTCGTCCTCCTCCATTTGATCGTCAGCTCTCGTCGACAACCCTCACCCGCTCACGAACTGGTTCGCTGCGCGGCTGTGATCGGGTCGGCATGAACATGTCCTTCGCCCGGAAGGCTCCGGCGACCAGGACGGTGTAGTTCTCCCGATACTCGATGACCGGCAGAGTCATCCGGTCGGCTTGTTCCGGGGTGAGGCCGAACAGCCACCGATACTCGGCCTTGATGTTCCCGTCCGAGTACACCTTGCGCAGCGGCTCGATCATGCGGCTGACCGACTCATGCGTGTTGTGCCAGAGGAAGGTCTCCAGCGACAGCTTGCCGAAGCCATCGTCGGCGAGCGGTCTGGCGTGGTCAGGGCACAGCAGCAGCAATCGACCGAGCGGCGACCTCTTCTCCTCCTCGGTCAACCCACCGAAGACGGTGTCGAGATAGCCGACGCTCCAGTTGCCGGTGCAGTGCGAGGCAATCGCCTTCGCCAGCTGCTGGGAATCGGTGTGTCCCTGAATGCTGAGGTCCCATTCCCCGCCGGTGAAGAAGACGGTGACCACACTGTCCGTCGGGTCGAAACCCTGGCGGACGTGGTGCGGTTCCCACGGGCTCTCCGCCTCGTTCTCCGCCAGCACCACGATGTTCTTCCTCGGCGTACCGATCGAGTCGAGGTCCATGACGCCGTGCCGCCACTTGCCCAGGTTGCGCAGGCACAGCCCGATCGCCCTGCTGATGCGGATGTTCGCCGCGTTCTGCTTGCCCGGCCCGAGACAACCACGGCCGCCGTTGACCCCCGCCCGAGCGGCGATCGGCCCGTTCACCAGAACCAGCGGGGCGTGCGCACTGGTGGACATGAGCGCGACCCTGGTGGTGGTGCGGTGGTGGTTGGCGATGGCGCGGAGTGCCGCGGTGACGATGGGCACCTCGGCGGGACGGCAGCCCGCCATTGCGCAGTTGACGACCACGCGAGCCAGCGTGGCCTCGCCGTTGCCGGGCGGCAGCAGGCAGATCACCTCGTCTGGGTCCGCATCGATGGCGTCGAGCAGCCCGTCGACCCGGTCCCGCGTGGGTGGCCGTACGGGGTAGCCGTCGGTGCAGTCCCGCTCGAGCAGGAACTCGTCGACGGCTTCGTGCCATGACTCGCCGTCCACGACGGAAATATCCAGTGTGGACATTCGCTGCCGTTCTCCGGGCTCGGTGCCCGCCTCGCGGGGTTGCGTGGTGAGCAGGGTGATCAACTCGTCGATCACCGGGTCGGTCTGCGCCCGCGACTGCTCGGCGGTGAGGTTCGTGTAGGGGCGTTCAACCACGACGTACTGGAGTCCAGGCAACGCGAACGCGGCCGCGGTGGCGTCTATGTCGTCCTCGAAGCCGTCGGATGCGACGAGAATCGCCGGGCACTTCATGCGCTCCAACTGAACGCAATCGTGGGCCAGCCACGATGTGCAAGCGCCTCAATCGGCGGTGAGCGCGATGACGGCATCGGCCTCTGTGGCGGCTTGCTCCAGCAGTGACCGGTCGGACGGCATCGCTCCCGTGTACAGGTTCACGGTGAGGTCCGGGAAGTCGGCCGCGATCCTGGCGGCCGCATGCTTGAGGGCGACATCGCCGTTCGGCTTGCCGTTCCAGAGCAGCCCGAGTGTCTTGCCCTCAAGGCTGTCCGGTCGCGCGGCGAGGTGGCTGGACTGAGTCCGCTCACCGAAGTTGCTCGCCCGCGGATCGAGTATCTCGACGTTGCCCCGAGTGTGGTCAGCGCTCACGGCACAGGCCTCTCTGCTGAGTGGTGGAGGTGGGTTCGCATGGCGAAGTCGTGCTCGGCGGCGTCAGCGACGATGCCGGCGACGGTGTCCGGGCTCTCCACCATGGGAAAGTGCCCGACGCCACTGATGACTCCGGAGGTGACAGGGGCGAACAGCGCCACGGCCTCATCCAAATCGGACGGTAGGCAGGAGTAGTCGTACTCACCGGTGTGCAGGTGGACCGGACACCCGGCGTCCTCCGACTCGCGCGCGACGCGGCGAGCATCCCACTCGTCGCTGTAGAAACGCAGGTCGCCGTCGTAGACGCCCGGAGCGGACTGAGCATAGATCCAGCTGGTGTACCGCCTACGTGCTTCGGGCGTCCGCGGTGCGTTCAGCCCGAGCACATAGGTCGCGACCACCGTCGATCCGTCACACTGTGGATGATGAAGGAACGGGTTGCGCCGACCCGGCGACCGGGTCGGCGCTCCGAATGCGACGGCGCCCCGAACGGATGTCGACCGAGTGCGGGCCAGCAGCAAGGCGAGGCAGGCACCCATGGAGCACCCGACGACCACAGGCCGACGTAGGCCCACGGCAGCCATGAAATCCAGCACGGTGTCGCGGTAGTCCATCGTGGTGAGAACATGCTCACGACACCACCACTCACCGGCTGGCATGGACCGGCCATGCGCCGGCAGATCGAACGTGACGAGCTGATACCTGGCCAGAAGCGGGTGCCGCATCACCGGATGCCACTGACGGCCGTCGGCTCCCGCGGTGTGCAGGAACAGAATCGGCCGGCCACTCCCGACGGTCTCGTAGTAGACGGTGGCGATGCCGTGAGCCGTCGGCAGGTCCACGTAACGACCGACGATCTCGCGGCGGGTCATGGTGCCACCGACCGGAAGAGCGTGAGCCAGCGCTGGACCGCGGCCGCGTTCTGCATGAGTGCCAGCCGATCGCCCAACAGCAGGAACTCGGGTACCCGAAGCACGAGCGAGAACAGGTCCGCGTGCAGCGGCGGCGGAACAGGTTGACAGACCTGTCGCCACGTGGCCAGCGGAGCCATGAAACCGAAGCGCCACCCATGGCCGAGTGGTTCGACGGGGTGCCGCTCCATGCCGCCGGCGTGCAGCCGGACCCAGTGCTCGGTCGTGTCGACGAACAGCCCGAGCACACAGTCGCACTGCCGCGCGGCCACCGCGAACGGGCCATCCGACGCGGTCCGGGCGACGAGACCGGCGAACCACTCGTCTCCGAACAGCGCCCCGCACACCGGAACCGGTTCGGACAGCTCAGTTCGCATCCTCGCGCCTTTCACCCCACACCCGTAATACCGTAATACGGTATTACGGGTGAGTCCAGCCCTCACGTTGGGACGTTGGTGCGCCTCGGCACACCGTCGAGACGTTGGTCAGCGCCGGCCGCCGCTGGATCATCGACCGAGCCCACGAGCGCGGAGCACCGCATGACCGGGTTGTCGATGAGCGCCGCGTAGTCGATAGCGCGTCCTCTGGCGCACGCGCCCGCAGATCCGGGTATGAGTGCTTGGGCTCGAGCGGCGCTGGCCGGTGGCGCGGTCGTTGAACCTCGATGCCGGTGTCGACTGCTTCGGCCCCGGCAACTACGGCGACGCGGTGCTCGGCCGGGCAGGTACACGTTCCGCGCCGCGGAGAACACCGCCGCGACGAAATGGGCACCGTTCCATATCCGGCGTGGACTGTCGCAGGGTGACAGTGCGGCGGTGATCACCCGAATGGCGGCTGTTCGAGATGCAACCGGCTTCCGTCAAGGCTGGTCTCCTCCCGAAGCTCGCGGAGTGGGCCGATGGCTCCACGAGTCCACCGCGCTCCGCCTGACCTACGTCCTCCGGCACATCCACGACCTTGATGACCGCCGACGGCATCCCCGAAATCGCCCGGGTGCTACGCCTGGCCTACACAATGTGCTGGCGAGGTGATCTTGGTAGCGCGCCGGGTTTCGATCGGACGGAGAGCATGTGCATCGAGCGACCGGGTTGCCGAGGCCACTGTGGGGCGGCGTCAGCGGCGCGTGGGCGATACGCGAATCAACTTCGGAGTACCTACCTGGTTGCCGGACCTGTCGCCTTACGATTACCCGAATGAATCCGACACCTCGGACCGGGCGGCACACATTGACGGCACAGGGCAAGCAGCGAGGGTTCCGGTCGGCCAACCAGTTGCTCGACCAGCATCTGCAGCGCGCTCAAGCAGAGCATGGCGATGAGTTCGACGTGGTTCCGCTGTCGCTGACGTTGCTGCTGCACCGCGTCACCGGCATGTTGACCAGGGCAACCAGCATGGATCTCGAGCCGTTACAGCTCAGCCCGACGCAGTTCAACGTGCTTGCCGTGCTGCACCGTTCGGACGAGCCATTGACGATGCGGACTCTCGCGGCCTACTTATCGGTGCGTCCTCCAAACCTCACTTCGGTCGTGGACCAGATGGTGGCCAGAAAGCTAATCGCCAAGCAGGTCAGTCCCAACGACCGCCGTTCGTACCTCGTCGTCACGACCCCTCGTGGTGACCGGCTGATGGCAAGGTTCCTGCCCGGCCATTGGCAGATGATGAATGAATTCTACGGAGGGTTGAGCGCGACGGAGCGTCACCAGCTTGCTCGCCTGCTGGACAAGCTGCTCGCCAGCGTCCAGCCGGAGGACGACTCCGCCCAGGTCGCCGAGCGAATCGTCCAAGCCGCACTCGAGGCAACGTGACTTTGCCGTGTGGTTACATGAGGCCGCGATTGCTTCCGCCATCCACCGGTATGGATGCGCCGGTGATGAACCGGGCGTGCTCGGAGCACAGGAAAGCCGCGACGGCCCCGAAGTCCGCCGGCCTGCCCAGGGTCTGTGCCGGGATCGCCCTGCTCTCCATTTCTAGGTGCTCGCCGTAGACCTGGACGAGCCGGTCGGTCGAATGCAGTCCGGCTTGCAGTGAGTTCACCGTCACGCCATGAGCGGCGTACGCGGTCGCGGTGCTCTTGAGATAGCCCGTCAACGCCGCGCGCGCCGTCGTCGACGGGACCAGCTCGGGTATCGGCTGCTTGACGGTGATGGAGCTGATCGCCAGAACCCGACCCCAGTGGCGGTCCGCCATGCCGGGCACAGCAGCTCGACACATCGCGATGGCCGGCAACGCCGTGCCCTGCAACGCGTCGGCGTACGACTCCAGCGGAGCGGCCACGGCGTCGCCCGGAGGCGGGCCTCCGCCGTTCAACACGAGGATGTCGGGCGGCCCGACCTTGTCGTCGACCATGTCGAGAAACCGCTCGGCGCCCTCGACGGTGGATACGTCGGCTATGAGTGGCACCGCGCCCAGCCGCTGCGCCGCTCCGTTGAGGCGCGCCTCGCCGCGCCCGCACATGGCCACTCGAACGCCTTCCGCGGCCAACGCCGTCGCCACGGCCAGGCCGAGGCCGGCCGACGCGGCCGGGACGGCGGCGATCCGGCCGGTGATCCCTAGGTCCATCGGGCGGTCCTTGGCCGCTCGCGGGTCACGATTGGCCCTGGTCGTCGGCGCCCTGGACGATCACGCCGCGGCTGGTGGACGCCCGGTGCCTGATCTGTACGACCTCCTGGTACTCGGGGGAGTCGTACCAGGCTCGTGCCGCGCTGAGGTCGGGGAACTCGATTAGTACGACCCGGCCGGGCTGCCAGTCACCTTCGAGTCTCTCGGCATGGCCACCCCGCGCCAGGAAGCGGCCGCCGTGCGCCTCGACCAGCGCTGTGGAACGGGGGACGTACGTCTTGTATTCCTGCGGGTCGTCGACCTGAACGTCCACGATCACGTAAACTGACACAGTTCCGTCCTGTCCTCGCGGCTCAGCTCGTCGCCGACGTGATCCAGCGCTCGAGTCTCCAGAGCAGCATGCTGACACCCATGGCGATGATCAGAGCGAGCATCATGAGCGCGAACATGCGCTCGGTCTGCTGCAGTCCGTAGGCGTTCAGCAGCTCCTGTCCGAGCCCGGTGTCGGCGACGAACATCTCCGCGGACACGACCGTCACGAATGAGACGCTGAACCCGAGCCGGAGCGCGGCAACGATGGATGCCGCAGTAGACGGCAGGTAGACCTTGAAGACCGTTTGCAGCCGAGTACAGCCCAGAGTGCGTGCGACATGGGTCAGGATCGGCCGGATGTTGCCGACCGCCGCGATCGTCGTGATCAGAATGGGGAAGAAACCCGAGATCGCGGCCAACGCCAGCTTCGATGGCACGCCAATACCGAACAGTGCCAGCATCGCCGGATAAATCAGGATCCGCGGGATGCTGAACACGGCCGAGATCAACGGATCGAAGGCCTTGCGCAGGTAGGGTGACCGCCCGACGAGGACGCCTGCGGGCAGTGCGACCGCCGCGCCGACGAGGAAGCCCACCAGCACCGCTCTGAACGTGCTCCAGAGTGGGTCCAGCAAGGTGTCATCCGCGAACTCCGCGGCGAGCGCGTCGAACGTGGGAAACACGGTTGGCACCAGCCCGCCGCTCACGAGGCCGACACATTGCCAGACGATCAGTACGACAAGGAGAAGCGCGGCGTGCCCGAGTACGACCGCCGTTCGCTTGTGCCGAGGCGCTCCCTCGCGCAGTTGCGCCGGCAGGACCGCTTCTTGCGGGACCCTCACGCTCACGTCCTCACCTTCCAGGTCACGAAGTGACGGTGTCACGCCGAACACGACGCTCGGCGCGCGAGAGAGCCCAGCTGACGGCCATGGCCAGCACAGCCACGACAACGATCATCGACCACATGTCCGTGACTCGGAACTGTCGGTACGCTTCACCGGCCCGAAACCCGAGACCGCTGTCGGACTGGATGAATTCCATGGCGATGGTGGCGATGACGGCGTAGATACAGCTCAGGCGCACACCGGGGATGGCCAGGGGCAGTGCGGAAGGCACGATGATCGATCGCGTCATCCGCAGTCTTGAGCAGTTGAGCGAGCGGCCGAGGTTGAGCAGCGCCTGCGGAACTGCTCGTAGTGCGATGCAGGTGCTGACCGCGGCTGGGACGACGGCGGCGAAGGTCGCGATCAGGACGGGCGGCCAGATGGTTATTCCGAAGACGACCATCAAGATTGGGTAGAACACCACGATGGGCATCGCGTACAGGGCGATCAGGTAGGGCTCGAGAACCTTCCAGACAAACGGCAGCCGCCATCCGAACGTGCCCAGGAGAACCCCGATGACGCAACCGGCGGCCGACGACATCGCCACGGTGAGCCCGGTTCGGGCAAGGTCGCTGCCGAACTGGGCAGTGGGAAGCACGTCGACCATGCCGAGCAGGATCTCCGAGGGTGGTGAAAGGATCAGTGAGCTGATCGCCTCGAGCCGGGTCAACACCTCGAGACCCAGGATGGCGACGATCACCACCACCACGCGGAGGATGGCCGGAGAAGGAAGCCACCTTCTCGCCCGCATGGCCTTCCGGCGGCGGTTGGTCGGCGTGGCCGATTGCCGCGACGGCGCAGTCGTGACCATCTCAGCTACGTCCTCGGCGTTTCTTTGGTCCCTTGGCGGCGACCTCTGACCGGGACTGGACGCGTTGGTTAGCCACCTCTTCCGCGATGAATCCCCACAATGTGTCGACGTACTTGTGGAACTCGGGCGTCCGTCGCATCTCCGGGTGGCGTGGGCGGTCGAGATCGATCGCGACCTTGGACCGGACCTGCGACGGTCTTGCGCTCAGGACCCAGACCTCGTCGGAGAGGTACACCGACTCCTGAATGTCATGGGTGATGAACATGACGGTCTTGCGGGTTTCTTCCCATATTCGCACGAGCTCTTGGCCGATGAAGGTGCGAGTCTGCTGGTCCAACGCTCCGAACGGCTCGTCCATCAGTAGCACGCGTGGATCGAGCAGCAAGGCCCGTGCGATGGCCACGCGCTGTTTCATGCCACCCGAGAGTTGGCTCGGACGATGATGTTCGAAGTCCTCGAGCCCCACGAGGCGGATGAGTTCACGGGCTCGTTCGCGGCGCTCCTTGCCCGGAATCCCCTGTACCTCGAGTCCGAAGGCGACGTTGTCGATCACCGTGCGCCAAGGAAGGGTCGAGTCCTCCTGGAACACGACGGCCAGATCGCGTCGTGGCCCCTCAACCGCTTCGCCGTCGATACGAATCGCGCCACTGGTGACCGGCTCCAAGCCGGCCACCATGTACAGCAGCGTGGTCTTTCCGCATCCACTCGGACCGATGACGGATACGAACCGTCCCTGTTCGATGTGGCCGGACACGTCGCCGATAGCCTGCACTCTGCCCGCGGCGGCTTCGAACGTCTTGCTGACGCCGTCGAGATACACGCCCTGTCGGTCACCGGGCGTGGGCGAACCTTGTGTGGACGTATCGCTCACGCGGCCGCCTGCCAACCGCTGGCTCATTCGGTGACACCTCCTGGAAGGTACCGATCGTCGATGAGCGCATCGAGGTCTACGTCCTTCTCCACGAACCCGCCCACCTTGGCCGCTTCCGCGACGCTCTCCAGGCCTTCGCGGTCGATGCTCAGGTTCAGGATGTCCCCGTGCTGGTGAAGCACCTCCGCCGCCACGTCTTCCGGGAGACCGGTGTGCTCGGCCCAGATGGCGGCCGCTTCATCGGGTGTGCTGTGCACGAACTCGACGGCCTCCTTGAGCGCCAAGAGAAGCCTTCGCGTCGCATCGGGGTGCTCGGCCAGGTGTTGCTCGGTCGCGATGACCTGGTTGTCGACCCATCGCGGAACCAGTTCGCTGTTGCTGTACACCACCGCGAGCTTGTTCTTCTGCGTCTCCGAGAACGGGAGCGCGGACCAGCCAACGTCGACGACTCCGCGTTCCACCGCCGTCGCGGAACCGGCTGCCTCGGCGACGTAGGTGATCTTGACGTCGCTGTTCGAGTCGAGGCCGGCGTCCTTGGTGATTCGTCGAGCGAAGTACGTCGCGATCGAGTCCGGGGACGGACAGGCGATGGTCTTGCCCCGGAGATCGTCGAAGGGGTTCGGTTGGTCCTGCTTGCCGAGCCAGTTCGTCGTCTGACCGTTGATCAGACCGCCGACGGCACGGAACATCGTGACTCCTCGCGACTGCGCCGCCATCGCGGCGATCGGCGCTGCGACCCCGATACCCGTGTTCGTCTGGATGACCTGAAGCGAGGAGGACCCGCCACCCGAGTTAATCAACTCGATCTCGAGATCGTGCTTGGCGAAGTACCCTTTGTCACTTGCCGAGTACAGGACCGGGCCGCCCATGCTGAAGTCCAGGTGGCTGACGGACAGCTTGCCGGTGTAGGGCTGGCCCTTGTCCGGTGCGTCAGCCGGGTCACCTGAGGGCGAAGAGTCGCCGCAACCAGCCAACCCACCGAGAGCAGCGGCCCCGCCGACGAATGCGACGCCACTACCAGCCAACCGAACGAACCGACGCCGAGAGATGTTCATAGTCACGGACGCTCCAAGATCCAGGGCCGAACATGGCATTCCTCGATGCCATGCCAAACGTGAATTCCCACCCCGACCTCCTTGTCGCGGTACTGTGCGGGGGAGTCCGCCGGATGCTTGTCCACATCCACCAAAGGAACGTTCTGAACCATAACTGTTTGCGTACTCGGTGCCAAGACCTACATCTGTGGCGAAGAAACGAGATTTCCAGCGCCTGAACGCATGAATGAACCGATCGACGCCTCGACCGATGGTTTGGGCGACGACCCAGCAAGTGTTACGTCGTCTTCGCTATTCCTACCCGAACTCACCTCCGCCGTTGATGGGCCGGCGCGCCATGAACAAGCACATCCCGAATGCCCGCCACGGCATGTCGACGTCGTCGAGGCCGGCAGCCCGAAGAGCTTCGAAGTGCTCGGGAACCGTTGCGAACCGATACCTGTGCTCATGGCTGGGCTGTGAGCGTGCTTCCGGAACCATGTCCATGTAGGTGTCGAGAAGCCGCTCGCTCCAAGGCTTCGCCAGGCCGACGTGGTCGAGGTTGATGAGCCATCCGGGATCCGAGAGGCGGTCCGCGGCTTCGGTATAGAACCGGCGGACCTGACTGACTGGTAGATGGTGCAGGGCTCGTGATGTGACGATGACATCGACGTTCGACGGAAGTCCCGAGGTGTTCTCGAACCCGGCCAGTGTGAATGAGACGCGATCGCCGTATCGAGCCAGCCGCTCCTTGGCGAGTGTCATCATGGGCTCGGATATGTCATACCAGATCCCTCGTGTGGTGTTGAACCGTGCGAGGAATGCCGAGAGGAAGCTCCCCGGCCCGCCGCCCACGTCGACGACCAGACCGGGTTCGCCGAGTTCCTTCTCGACGATGTTGAGGGCGATCTGCCTTGGCAACTCCAGAATGCTTTCGCGCGTGTCCGAGCGTGCCCAACGGGTAACGGTTGTCAGGTCATTCCAGTCGCTATCGCTCTCGTTGTGTCCTCGCGTCATCGTTGACAGCATCTTCCTACTTGTACACGGCGAAGCACTTGTTGGAGTTGAACACGTCGGTGGTACGGAAGGTCGACCACTCCCGCTCGAGGCCGAGTTCTTGAACCGCGCCAAGCATGCAGAACCAGTTGAGCATCTCGTGCTGCCCCGCCTCGACCACCTCCTTGATGGTCACGGAGGCCAAGGTCTCGTAGTCGTCGACGAGCAGGGCTTCGTACAGGCGCTGGTCTGCTTCGGTGTCCGGCCACAGATGCCAGTCCTTGTCGTTGAGAAAGGCGTGTGACCAGCTGGACGACGCGACCAGCGCGACCCGCTTGTCCGAGCTTCGGAGTGCCGCCGCAGTCGCTTTGCCGAGGGCGACGCACCGTGCCGGTGACGGGCCGACGGGGTCGAGCTCCTCGTCCTTGATCTCGGCGAACCGGGCGAGACCACCGCGGCGAGCGATCGCGTGCTGGCCATAGCAGTTCACCGTGATCGGCAGAATCTTGTACGGGAACGCTCGTCCGGCGTTGTCGTAGTCGAGGAAGAGCTGGGTGTTTGCGATCGCGTGGGGAAATCGCGAGTCCTCGCGCTTCTCATAGGAGTACGCGACGTCGAAACCACGCCTGAGCAGATCGTCGGCGAGCGCGCGCGATGACCTCGGGTCGCCGTGCAGTGTGATCGTCATGTCGTCCGGGAGTCCCCACGCGTTCGGATTTCCGAACTCGTTCATGTGGTGGAAGGGGTGTATGTCCAGGTCCGGATAGACCAGGACGCAGAACGACGGGACGATCTCCTCACGGAAGTTCTCGTATTGATCGTCACCCCAGATCACAACAAGGTCCGGATCGAAGGCATCGAGGGCCTGACGGCATCTGCGCAGGTCCTCGCACAGGACGCGGCGGTGCTCCGCGGCGGCGGCGGTCCCATGGTCGGCGGCCCACTCCTCGCGCATTGCCACCGGCCAGTTGGCTGGGTCCTTCAGGTCGCTTGGAATGTCTGGGTCACGTAACGTCCACGCGAGAAGGTCGGCCATGTGGTCGTCTCTCCCGGCGAGGAGGGGAAAGTGCGTCATTCCGATAGCGAGAAATTCCGCCACTGGGTCTCCTTCGTCGCGCTGGAGGGCACGTTTCTACGTCAGGCGTAGATGTACGCCGCGGGGTCAGCGGCATACTTCTTGTAGCTGCCAGGCATCGATATTCCGGGAATGGGAGCCTCCCAAGGGGCGGACAGGACCTCCTTCGGATCGCCGTACCGCGCGGCTGTCTCGACCACCTCAGGGTCATCGAGGGCCGTCAGGTGGCCGTTCTCGATGACGGTGAGCGTTTCCCCATCTACGGTCGTGATCGTGAGTGTCGGGAAGAGCAGATGTACGTGGAGATGGCCGTAGGGCACCTTCTTCTCCGCGGCCCACTTCTCCTCGTCACCGCCCCAGGCGCTACCCAGTCCGAGGTGGATCACTCCGGAACGCCGCCGTTCCCACTCGAAGCCGCCGGAGCTGAGGTGGCTGATGTTCGCCGGGCGCTGGATCTTGGGATGGGTACCGATCGCCACTTCCCAGAGGTAGAACAGCCCTGGCTCGGGGAAGCAGGGATACTTGATGCCGCTGGTCTCGTCGAGGAGCTCGCGCCAGGCGTCGCCGTAGCCACCACCCCCGTGAACGGCGACCACCCGACCGTTGATCAGCTCGAGGTGAACGCGCGGGAACGCTCGTGAGAAGTGGTTCGTCGTCCCGGCGATGACTCCCGTCGCGTCTTCTTCCGGAAGGATCGGAGTGGGCCCGTGGCCCATGAGATGGCCCCAGAACGGCGTTTCGGAGTAGGCCCGAGCCGAGACACCGTCGCCGGTCCGTCGATACCCGGTCCAGAGCGTGTACTCGATGTCGGTGCCCTCTGGATCGGTCAACTTGACCCGGCCGCCCGCTCCCTTGTTCCAGAACTTGTCCCAGGTCTTGATATTGACAAGGCGGTGCACGTCGCGTGGGAAGTAGTTTCCGACATCGCCGAACTGGTCTGGCTGTTGCCACGGCACCGCCTCGTAGCGGTGATCTGTGACGGGTATGCCGCCGCCCTTCTTGTGGATGAGCAGGTCGTAGCCGCCCTCCGCCGCTCGGCGTTCGATCCACGGGATGGCGTCCCACCGGCGCGGGTTGATCTCGATGGAGCCGCGGCGGATGAGGACGTCGATCTCGTCCGTCTCATTGAAGACGCGATCAGGGCCGATGTCGGAGATCACGACGTCCACCCGTGCGCCTCGCTCACGCAGCGGTTCGACCAGGCCGCTAATGACCGCCGGGTGGTAGTGGTTGTCCACTCCGACCAGAATGCGATCGCCTGGCTTGACCTCTCCGTAGCCGATGAAGCCAACCCCGGTTCGTCGTATTCCAGGCTGTTCGGAGAGGAACGCTCCGATCTGGTGCTCCAGAGACTCTTGTTGGCTGTGTTCCTCGCACACCGGCTTCCTCCTCGCGTGGCCGCAGCGGACTCACGTGATCCGGAACTACTGGCCCATGTGGACGTTCGATGATTTCCTCGCACTGGACTGGTCACCGTTGTGTCCGGTTGACACGCAAGCCCGCCGATGCGTACCCCGGGACGTCCGGGTGCCGTGACACGCGGTTGCGTACTCCGCACAAGAAGGTTATGAGATGTAAGCAGATTTCGCAAGGGGGTGGCAGCCCGCCAGCGAGGTGGCCGCGTCCAGTCCACGCGGGACTTCCGCGTGCATCGGCGCGTGGTGGGCCGGACTGTTCGCCAATGCGGCACCCGTGCCGCGTCCGCGGTGGCGGTACTCGATGACGAATCGGGATCCGTTCACGTCACCGTCGAGCACCCGTGCCTCGTCGGAGCAACGTGGTATTCCGAGTATCTGCAAGCGCAGTGAGTACTGATCGGACCACCGCGTTGTCCCAATGCTCGAGGCGAAGGGTCCGACTGTAGCCGTGTCCAGGAGCAAGACCTCCTTGCCGGGCGTGCGACACGTCGCGGCTACCTCTGTACCGATGAAGCCCGCGCCCACGACCGCCACCCGGCGAGCGTCGACGAGCCCGGCGCGGAGTCTGTCGACAAGGTGCGCGTCTCGAAGTACGTCACCTGGTGTCCGAGTAGTACCTCGGCGGCCGGCGGCCTCGACACACGCGGCGTCGTCTGCTCGCGTCTTCATCGTCCAGCGAGGTATTGCCTCGACAGCGCGGCCGGCCGGCGGCAACGGCGAGCTCCAGGCCGATCACCGCCGGCCGGCCGCGTGGTCGAGGGCCGGGCGAGCTCATCGGGCCATCGCGTGGCGAACGTTCCCGAACATAATCGTTCCCGAACATAATCATCGGCCGGTCTCGGCGCAAGCTTATGAGTTATAATAGGTTGACAGCTGTCCCTGTCCACGGCGTGGCCCAGCTCCTGACCGGGGGTACCGACAACGTGTCAACTGCTCGTGCGGCGGTGCTGACGGCTCCGCGGACCTTCGACATCCAAGACCTCGAGATTCCGGCTCCCGGCGCGGATGCGGGCCTGATGCGTATCGAGGCGTGCGGCATCTGTGCGGCCGACGTCCCTGTGTGGCGGGGTGAGACATCGTTCGAGCTTCCTGTCGTACTCGGGCATGAGATCGTCGGTCGGGCGGAGCAAGTGGGACCCGATGCGGCTCGCAGGTGGCAGATCGACAACGGTGATCGGATCATCGTCGAGCGATGGATTCCATGCGGGCACTGCACGAACTGCCTAGCCGGCAACTATCGGCTCTGTGTGCGGGAGATCGATGGTCACCGACTGTTCTACGGCGGGGCGCCGACGATGTTGGCTCCCTCGCTGTACGGCGGATATGCCGAGTACCTGTACCTCCATCCGAACTCCGTGGTCTACAAGGTGTCGCCCGATGTGCCGGCGTCCGTGGTGCCCCTGTTCACACCGCTCGGCAACGCCATCTCCTGGATTCAGAAGGTCGGTGGCGCGGGGATGGGCGACACGATCGTCATTCAGGGTCCCGGCCAGGAGGGGCTTGCCGCAGTCGTCGTCGCCAAGGCGTCAGGTGCCGCCCAGATCATTGTCACCGGTCTGGCGCAGGACGCGGCCAGACTGGAGATGGCGAAGGAGTTGGGCGCCACCGCTGTGATCAACGTCGAGGAGGCAGACCAGGTCGACGTCGTGCGGCGGCTCACTAGGGGCGAAATGGCGAACGTCGTCCTCGAGTTGACCAGTAGCCCGGACCTGCGGCCCCTTGAGGCCGCGATGGAGATGGCGGGAACCGGTGCCACGATCGTACTACCGTCGCTCCACGCGGAGCGCGGTCTGCGGTTCGACAGCGAGCGGTTCGCCAACAAGATGCTGACTCTGCGGGGCGCATGGGGCCGCGACAGGTCCTCAGTCTTCGCGGCGATCGCGATGATCGAGTCGGGTCGTTTTGGGCTCGATCGGTTGTCGACGCACCACTTCGGGCTGGACGAAATCGACTTGGCATTACGTACGGTCGCTCGTGAAGCAAACCCCGACGCGCTGCATGCGTCGATCGTCTTCTGACGTACCAACAGGAGAGCCGCCAGTGAGCAACCCGACTCTGCCCCGAAAGTCAACGCATCGTCCGGAAGATCCCGGGCGCGATATCGTCAGTTCGGACGTGTTCGACCACTTGCGTAATGACGAGGTGCGACGGCAGGTTGCCCGCGCCCGCAACGAGTACGGTGAGGAGTTCGACGCAGCGCCTCTGACAATGATTCTGCTTCTGCACAGGGTCGCCTCGGCACTCCGGAGCGCCGAGTCCTACGAGCTGGAGTCCATCGGCCTCACGCAGACGGGGTTCAACATCTTGATGGTGCTGCATCGCGCACCGGCCCCGCTGACGATGAGTCAGCTCTCGGTGGCGGTCTCGGTCAAACCACCGAACCTGTCCGCCGTCGTTCGTGAGCTCGTCTCGGACGGGCTCGTTCGCAGGAATGGCAACTCGCGCGACAAGCGCTCACTGATGGTCGAGATCGCACCCGAGGGGCGGCGTCTCCTGAAGCCGTTCCTGCCGGGTCATTTCGACTTCCTGGACTGCCTTTTCGAAGATGTCGACGCGACGGCTCGGACAGACCTCATCCTGATTCTGGATCGAGTTCTCGCGTCGCTCTCGGATGACAGTGGACTTCGAGGAGTCCCGCAGAGGATCATTCGCGCGGCGTCACACGCGCGCGGCGACTAGGGCCGGTCCTGCCGCGCCTGCTGGGTGCGGAACCAGGAGTCGAGCACTATCATGGTCTTGCTGCTCGTGACGCGCCGGCTGCGCCGTATCTCGTCGATCGTGCGCTGAAGATGGACCATGTCCCGCACGCGCAGCCACACCAACGCGTCCGCGTCGCCGGCGATGGTGAACACCGCCTGAGTCTCGGGCATCCTCAATGCGGTCGCCACGATGTCGTGGACGTTGGTCGTGCCCAGGAAGCGTAGTTCAGTGAAGGCCTGGACGCCCCAGCCGAGCTTGGCGTAGTCGATCTGCACGGTGAATCCGGTGATGACACCCGATCCCCGCATCCGGTCGATCCGGCGTTTGACAGCCGCCACGGACAGAGTGACACGCTCCGCTATGTCGGACAGCGTTCTGCGCGCGTCCTCATGGAGCAATGCCAAGATCTCGTGATCGGTTGGATCGAGAAGATCGTCAGCCATGGACTGTCATGATAACGCAAAAGATCTGATGCATAAGTACTCTCTTGGGTCCCACATTTGCGTCCCCCGCAGGATTCGGCCGCCTTGAGTTGCGCGTCGTGGTGATCATTCGATGTGCTCGTCATCGATGAGAGGAGCTCGGTGATGGACGCGTTCGGCCTCGAGGATCGGTATCTGCGCGAGGACGGCGAGGTCTATCTCACCGGTATCCAGGCGTTGGTACGGGTCCTCTTCGACCGACTCCGGCACGATCGTCGCATGGGGATGGCCACATCCGTGTTCGCCTCTGGGTACGAGGGATCCCCGCTGGGCGGGTTCGATCTGGAACTGACCCGGAGGCGTGGCCTGCTGGGCATAGACCACGTGGTACACCAACCCGGCTTGAACGAGGAGCTGGCAGCCGCGTCGGTGATGGGAAGTCAGCTGGCGGCTCGCGTCGGTCTGCGAACCGATGGTGTGACCGGGTTCTGGTACGGCAAGTCCCCAGGGCTGGATCGGGCGAGCGACGCCATGCGTCACGCGAACCTCGCCGGTACCGATCCGCGTGGTGGTGCTGTGGCCTTCGTCGGAGACGATCCGAACGCGAAGTCGTCGAGCGTGCCATCGGCGTCGGAGCTCGCGCTGGCCGATCTGGCTATCCCGGTGCTGTTCCCGGCGGACTCACAGGACATCATCGACCTGGGCCGGCATGCCGTTGAGTTGTCACGCGTGAGCGGATTGTGGTCGGCGCTGAAGGTCGTCGCCAACGTCGCCGACGCGGCCGGCACGGTGGTGGTCCGCGGTGAATGGACTGCGCCGGCCCTGGCGGAGGGCGCCTACCGGCACCAGCCCGACGCTCGGCTGTTGGGTGGGAACCTCGCTCGCATGGAGCGGAGCCTGCACCGGGTTCGGCTTCCACTGGCCCTGGAGTACATCCGGGCGAGCGGGCTCAACCAGTTCGTGAGCCGCGGCGGCCACGACCGACTTGGCATCGTGACGGCGGGCAAGTCCTATCTGGATGTTCGGCAGGCGTTGCGGACCATCGGACTGACGGACAGTGACCTGACCCAGTTCGGCATCCGGCTGTTGAAGCTCGGGGCGATTCACCCCCTGGAGCCGGGAATCGTGCGGGAGCTCGCCGACGGACTGGACGAGATCGTTGTGGTCGAGGAGAAGCGCGCGTTCCTCGAACCCGCCGTGAAGGCGATCCTCTACGGGCGCCGCGACGC
Source organism: Actinophytocola sp. (assembly GCF_050699935.1). Lineage (NCBI taxonomy): Bacteria > Bacillati > Actinomycetota > Actinomycetes > Pseudonocardiales > Pseudonocardiaceae > Actinophytocola > Actinophytocola sp. The sequence continues at coordinate 96,686 of NZ_JBOHGB010000004.1, read as the reverse complement.
ACCGGCGGTCTGGGGCAAGGAGCTGTTCAGCGAGCTCGGGGAGTTGGATCCAGACATGATCGCCCAAGGGTTGCGCAAGCGGTTGGGCCGCTACCTGGAACTCGCGCCGGTCCGGTCCCGGGAACGCGAGCGGATAGACCTCCCACTGCTGGTCCGCACGCCCTACTTCTGTTCGGGCTGCCCGCACAACTCGTCGACCAAGGTCCCGGACGGGGCGATCGTGGGTGCCGGTATCGGATGCCACACGTTGGCGCTGTTCATGGCGCCCGAGTCCGTGGGGGACGTCGTGGGCCTCACCCAGATGGGCGGCGAGGGGGCCCAATGGCTTGGGATGGCGCCGTTCGTCGAACCGCGTCATTTCGTGCAGAACATCGGCGACGGGACATTTGCCCACTCCGGCAGCCTTGCCGTCCGTGCGGCGGTCGCGGCCGGTGCGAACATCACCTACAAGCTGCTGTACAACTCCGCTGTCGCGATGACCGGCGGACAGGATCCGATCGGTGCCATGCCGGTGCACAAGCTGGCCCAGCTGTTGTTGCTGGAAGGGGCGGCGCGGGTGGTGATCACCAGCGATGCGCCCGGCCAGATTGAACGTGTCAAAGGAGTCGAGGTCCGCCACCGTGACGAGCTGCTGCGCACCCAGGCCGAGCTGGCCGCGGTCCCTGGGGTCACCGTGCTCATCCACGAGCAGGAGTGTGCCGCGGAGAAGCGCCGCAAGCGGCGCCGCGGCAAGGAGTCCGCACCGGCCGCCAAGGTGTTCATCAACGAACGGGTCTGCGAAGGCTGCGGTGACTGTGGTGTCAAGTCGAACTGCCTTTCCGTTCAGCCGGTCGAGACCGAGTTCGGACGCAAGACGGCGATCAACCAGTCCTCATGCAACCTGGACTATTCCTGCCTCGACGGTGACTGCCCGTCGTTCCTGACGATTGTCCCCAGCGGGCGGCGGCAGCATCGTGTACTCGACGCGCTCCCGGCGGACGCCTTCCCGAACCCGGTACCTTCGGGGCCCGACTTCACCGTCCGAATCACCGGGATCGGCGGTACTGGCGTGGTCACGGTGTCGCAGGTTCTGGCGACCGCGGCGTTCCTGGACGGGTGGCAGGTGCGGACGCTGGACCAGATCGGTCTTGCTCAGAAGGGCGGGGCGGTGGTGTCCGACGTCAAGGTCACCGCCAAACCGGTCGAGCAGGCGCCGAAGCTCACCACTGGTGAATGCGACCTCTACCTTGCGTGTGACGTTCTGGTCGGTGCCGATCAGACGCATCTGCGCGCCGCCGATCCTGGCCGCACCACCGCCGTCGTGTCCACAACAGAGGTGCCCACGGGACAGATGATCGTCGATCCCAGCGTGTCGTTCCCCAGCCAGGCAAGCATCCGGTCGCAGTTGGACGCGGCGACCGCGCGCACGTACTACCTGGACGCGCGAGGTCTCGCACAGGCACTGTTCGACGACGAGCAGTTCGCCAACATCCTCCAGTTGGGTGCCGCGTACCAAACCGGCACCATCGCCGTCACCGCCGCGAGCATCGAGCGAGCCATCGAGGTCAACGGCGCCGCGGTAGCCGACAACATCCAGGCGTTTCGCCGTGGCCGCCAGGCCATCGCGGACCCCGGGAGCTTGGCGCGCCAGCTCCGCCCCTCGGCGCTGCCGTCGACGCTTCCCGAGGCGCCGGCGATCCGGTCCGTGGTCGCGGCCGAACCCGACACGGAACTCGCTCGCCTGCTCGACATCCGCATCCCCGACCTGGTCGCGTACCAGAGCGAGGCCTACGCCGCCGAGTATGCCCACTTCGTCGAGCGCGTGCGACGCCGAGCACCCGAGCTCGCCGAGGCGGTCGCAAAGAACCTGTACAAGCTCGTGGCCTACAAGGACGAGTACGAAGTCGCACGGCTGTGCCTGGATCCACGGCTGCGGACCGAGGTAGCGGAGCGGTTCGGCGCCGGCTCGCGCATGTCGTACCACCTGCGTCCGCCGATCCTGTGTGCCCTCGGCATGCGCGGCAAGATCACCCTTGGCCCGTGGTTCCGTGTCGTGTTGCGCATGTTGCGGACACTTCGCAGGCTTCGCGGCACGCCACTCGACCCCTTCGGCTACACCCACATCCGCCGTACGGAACGCGCGTTGATCTCCGAGTACCGCGATGCGATCGAGCACGCGCTCGACATCGCTCCGGGGCACCCGCTCATCCAGGAGTTGGCCGAACTGCCCGACCTGGTACGCGGCTACGAACGCATCAAGCTGACCAACGTGATCAAGTATCGCGAGCAGCAGGCGGAGATCATCGCTGCCCTCGACTCCTGACGGCGACCGCCCATATGCGACGAACGGTGCCGCACGGCGGAGATTCGGGTGGGCGCTTGGCAACCTGTCCGGAAACAGTTATGTTGTACAACAAGCCTTGCTGAACGGCCTGATCAGGGCTGAGTGACGGAGGACGCGCGATGTCGATCGATTACCGCGACTACGTGAAGGAGGACAGGGTTCACTCCCGGATCTTCACCGATCCAGCGGTCTTCGAGGACGAGCTGCGAAACATCTTCTACCGCACGTGGGTCTTCCTGGGACACGAGGACGAGGTCGCGCACCCCGGCGACTACAAGCTGAAATGGATGGGGCGCCAGTCCGTCATCATGAGTCGCGACGAAGACGGTGTGGTGCATGCGCTGATGAACCGGTGCCGCCACAGGGGCAACGCCGTCTGTGCCGCCGAGCAGGGAAATGCCTCCTTCTTCCGCTGCCAGTACCACGGATGGACGTATCGGAATTCCGGTGAGCTGGTGGGGGTGACCTTCCCAGACGGATTCGGGGGCGACTTCGACAAGTCGAAGCTCGGGCTTTCGCCGGTACCGAGACTGGCGATCTACCAAGGACTGGTCTTCGGCAGCTTGTCTCCGGAAGGTCCGAGTCTCCAGGAGCATCTCGGTCTCGCACGCGATGTCATCGATCTTGCCGTACAAGGTTCGCCCACGGGGAAGCTGCGGCTGAGCAGTGGTGTTCACAAGACCGTCTTCAAGGGCAACTGGAAGTACGTGGGCATGGACGGGTACCACGTGAACTTCACACACGCGAGCATCAAGCGACTCAACCGTCGCAAGGAGGCATCCAAGCGAGAGGTGGTCGCCTCGGACAACGACTTCTCCGGCAGCTCCGAGAACCGGACTGTCGACCTCGGCAACGGACACGTACGTCTCGACACGACGATCAACCTCGCGATCGGCTACGACCAGGCCATCGCACCCGCATTGCAGACGCCAGGCGGACAGGAGTGGATCCGTGCCCTGGAGGCCGCGTACGGACCGGATAGAGTTCGGCAGATCGTCGTGGTGGCGAACGACCCGCACATCGGAATATTCCCCAATCTTCAGCTGATCAACTCACAGATCAGGGTGATACGCCCGCTCGCCCCGGATCTCACCGAGGTGTACATCTACCCCACGAGCCTCGACGGTGCGCCCGACGAGATCAACGAGACCCGGCTCCGCAAGCACGAATGGTTCTACGGGCCGGCTGGGTTCGGGCAGCCGGACGACAGCGAGATCTTCGAACGAAACCAGCTCGGCCTGCAGGCGGAGGTCGACCCGTGGATCTTGCTAGCGCGGGGCCTGCATCGGGAGAAGCACCTGTCGGACGGAAGCGTGGTGGGCCACATCAGTGATGAGCTCACGCAGCGGGCTCAGATGAGAGCCTGGTTGAACGCGATGACGGCGGTCACGGAGACGCCTGCCGGCAGCAGCTAGGATCACGAGCTTCGAGGAGCTACATGTCATATCCCGCCGACGACGCCGAGATCCTGAAGTTCATCTACCGGGAGGCAAGGCTGATCGACGAGGGCCGCCTGAAGGAATGGCATGCCCTCTGGACGGACGACCCCCTGTACCTTGTTCCCTGCAACGACGCCAACGTCGACACGGCCAAGCAAGTATCGATCATCTTCGACGACGGTAGGCGGCTCGAGGAGCGGATCTTCCGTCTGACGAACGCCGACGCACATTCGCAGGAACCCCGCTCGAGGGTGACTCATCTGGTGACTGGCGTCGAGGTGTACCGCGACGATCCCGGTGAGGTTCGTGTCCATGCCGCGCTGATCATCGTCGAGGTACGCAAGGGCGAGCAGGAGATCTACGCGGGGCGGGCCGACTATCGGCTGGCCGTGCTGGACGGCGAGATCAAGCTGGCGGAGAAGCGAGTCTTCCTGACGCGCAACGACTCTCCGCTGGGGAATCTGACGTTCATCATCTAGCGTGGCTGGGACGCCATCGTGATGTGCCTCGTGCAAGCGCTCTGCATCGACGAAGGGGACCAGGTGGCGGCATGATCGACGAACGCGAAGGTAGTCGATACGTCGAGGTCGACGGACTCAAGCTGCACCTGCATGACATCGGGGATGGACCGGCCTTGGTGCTGCTGCACGGCGGTGGCCCCGGTGCCTCGGGTTGGAGCAACTTCAAGCAGAACGTGCCGGCCCTGTCCAAGCACTTCCGGGTGCTCGTCATCGACCTGCTGGGGTACGGTCACAGCGACAAGCCGGAGTTCAACGAGCCCTACTACACGATGAGCGCGCGGGCGCTCCGGGGTGTGCTGTCCGCTCTCTGGATCGAGAAGGCGCATTTCATCGGAAACTCACTTGGCGGTGGAACCGCGATACGGCTGGCGCTTGACTATCCGGAGTGCGTGGGAAAGCTCATCCTGATGGGGCCGGGTGGTGCCTCTCCCAGCCTGTTCACGCCCGAGCCGACAGAGGGTCTCAAGCACCTGATCCACTTCTACGACGATCCCGGGCCGAGCCGCGACAAGATGCGGAATATCGTGAGCACAATGGTCTTCGACGACTCGTTCGTCACCGACGAGCTGATCCGGGAACGGTACGACGCGGCCCTCGCCCCGGGAGCGCGCGAGGGAACGCTACGGGCCCTCACCTCCATCGCGTCCAAATCGGATCCTGACGATGTTCAACTGTGGCGGCACTTCGGCCGGTTGGACAAGCCCGTGCTGCTCATCTGGGGCCGTGACGACCGAACGATCCCGCTCGACGGTGCCTTCCTCGGTCTGCGCCAGATGCCCGATGCGCGCTTGTACGTGATACCCAAGTGCGGTCACTGGGCCCAGTTGGAGCACAGAGACACCTTCGACCGGCTGGCGATCGACTTCCTCACGCAGGCCTGAGCGATGGGCGCCGCGCGCAGGCTCGCCACGTCGCAAGCCGGAATGATCGATGTGCACACACATGCCATCGACCCCGATCTGGCCGACGTCAGCGCTCGCTTTCCGGGTGTCTACCCGACGGTGCAACGGACCTCGGAGGACACGGCGCAGATCTGGCTCGATGGTCGCATGTACCGGGAGATCGACAGCCGCTGTTGGTCGGCGGCCGACCGGGTTCGCGACATGGACGCCGAAGGCGTAGCCATGCAAGTGGTCTCGCCGATTCCGGTGACGCTGTCGCATTCGGAACCTGCCGACGGCGCGGCCGCTCTCGCCGAGGCACAGAACAACTTCCTGGCGAAGCTCGTCGAGGACGCGCCGGGCCGGTTGGCGGCCTTTGGCTGTGTCCCGTTGCAGTCGCCGCGGCGGGCCATCGCGGAGCTGGCGCGGTGTATCGAGGACCTGGGCTTCGTCGGTGTCGAGATCGGAACGCGTGTCGGCGATCGTGAGCTGTCCGACCCGGAGTTCTTGCCATTCTTCCAGGCGGCGGGCGAGTTGGGCGCGACGGTGTTCATTCACCCGGTGGACAGGACTCTGGACACACGATTGGCCAAGCTTCGCCTCACCTTCGGCATGGGCATGCCGACCGAGACCGCGATAGCCGCCGCAGGACTTCTCGTGGCGGGGGTGCTCTCGGCGGCGCCGAACGTTCGCATCTGCCTGGCCCATGCGGGCGGAGCGTTGCCCTCCGTGCTGCCCAGGGTCGCGTTCGGTCAGCGCATCGTGGAGGGGGTGACCGTGGACGAGTACATGGCAACCCGGCAGGCGCGCAAGCTCTGGTCCGACTCCCTCACCTATGACATCAACAGTCTGCGGCTCGCACTGACTCGGTACGGCGAGGACCACGTCGTACTCGGGACGGACTATCCGTTCACGGCAATGGAGACCCCCGCCGGCGCCGTCCTCGCGGATGTGCTGAGCCAGTTGGGTCGGTCCACCCACGATGCCATCGCCCGGGGAAACGCTCTGTCCTTGTTCCCGGATCCGGCGTGAACGCAAGCGGAGGAGAGCCGTGACATCGGGCGGCGTGGCCGAGTACCTTCGACGCGACCGTGGAGGGGAGTGCGCGCCCTTCGCGATCTCGGCGCGTAGCTCGGTGCAGCGCTGGTGTTCTGGTCCACAACAGACAACAACCGCCGCGAGAGTGGGTGTCAAGCGCCATGATCGGTTCCGACCGGGTCGAGTCCGGGTGCAACGGTGCACCGCCGTCGATGGTGCTCCACAACGAGTTCGCGACCGTGACCCTGAGCGTGGACTCGGACGCCAATGGTCCTCGCCTGAAGATCGTCGACCAGCGTTCGGGTCAGGTCGGGTTCCTCGACCCGCTGGAGCTGGAGAGTCTCGTGTGGGCGCGAAGGAACCAACTCGAGGCGCTGCTTGATCCCGGCGCGACACGGTGGACCGGCCCGGTGGACCTACGACTGGATGAGTTCTAGCCGCATGGGGCCGCGGTACGACTCCTCGTATGTGCGCGGGTGGCGGATGTCAGGTGGCCAGGATGCGGTCCTGGTAGAAGCGGGTGATGTGATCGGCGACCAGGTCGGCGGCTCGGTCGCCGTCTCCCTTCTCGATGGCGCGGAGGATGCCCTCATGCTCGGTGGCCAGTGAGTCGGCGACACTGCGCCAGTCCGATAACCGGGCGAACGCGGCTGCCATTTCCGACTCCACAGCGCCGCGCAACGCCTGCATCAGGTCGGCGGCCAGCGCGTTGCCCGAGATGCGGGTGATGCCGACATGGAACTCCGCGTCCAGCGCGTTGAACTCGCGGTACTCCTCCCCGGTCGCACGCATGGCGTCTATCAGCGCTGCCAGCCGTTTCAGATCCTCGGGTGTGTGGGTCGACGCTGCGGCGCGGGCGGCGTTGCGCTCCAGTTGCACACGGATCTCGACGAGGTCGGCGAGGCTGATCTGGGCCAATGCGATGTGGAGCCGCAGCAGGTTCGTCAACGCCGTCGTGGACTGTGACGTGATCACAGAGCCGGCGTCCGGACCGGAGCCCGTGCGGGCCTCGACGATCCCCATCGCCTCGAGTGCTCGCAGTGCTTCGCGGACGCTCGTCCGGCTCACGCCCAGCGCGGCGACGAGTTCCCGCTCGCTCGGTAGCTTCTGGCCTGGGCGTAGGCTTCCGTCGAGGATCTTCCGTTCTATCTGCTCCAGCACCTGCTCGTGGGTGCGTACTCGTCGGACGGGCTCCCAGGCGGCTTCGCTGGTCACTGTCGGTTGCTCCTTCGGCTCATGCCGGAGTGCTCTTCATCGTGAATCGTCACTCAAGGTAACCAGAGGTCTGAGGGACCTGTCAATGTGACCTCTCTGATGGTATGACCACACGGTCAACAGATGCCGAAGGGTACTCGTGCGCTTTCCTCCTGCTCTGTGTGGAAGGCGATGACCAGCAGCACGTCGGGCAGGACACGCAGGTACTCCGAACTCGTCTGCCGTGCGGCGCGGCGGCTGATCGCGGCAGCGAGCTTGAGCAGCCCGGCGGCGGCGCTGTATCCGCCAAGCACCGGGAAGCCGTGCGGCGGCTCGACGCCGTGGCGGCGCAGCGCGAAACGCAGCCGATCGGTGGACGGCGCGCCGCCGTCGGCGTGATCCAGCAATTCGTACTGGATCTCGCTCAGTAGCGACCGGAACTCGCGGTGCAGCGAACCTGTTGAGATCGCGGCGCCGATCGCCGCGTTCGCTTCGTCGACGGCGTCGCGCGCGCTCATGAAGGCACCATCCGAGGCACGACAGGCGTGGCCGGCGGTGCGGAAATCTGTCGGTACATGGAAACCTCTGCGATCTCTCGACATCGCGAGTTCAGGGACGAGCTCAGAACACGGGTGTCTCCGTGTAGGAGCCGAAGATCTCGCGCAGAGCACCGGTGATCTCGCCCATCGACAGCTGCGCCTCGACTGCCTCGATCGTCGCCGGCATCAGGTTGGCATCGGGGTCCTTCGCCACGGCGAGCAGCCGGTCCATCGCCGCGGCCGCCCGGTCCGGATCCCGGTCTACGCGGACCTGCTTGAGCCGCGCGAGTTGGCGGGCCTCGGACTCGGGATCGAGCTTGTGGGTCTCGATCTTCTCGCCTTCTCCCTCGTCGACGTAGGAGTTCACACCGATCACCGGGCGGTCACCGCTGGCCTTGCGGCGTGCGAAGTCGTAGGCGGTGTCTGAGATCTCGCGCTGGAAGTAGCCTTGCTCGATGGCGTTGACGACTCCGCCGAGCTCCTCGATCCTGGTGAGGTACTCGGAGATACCGCGATCCAGCCGGTCGGTCATGTTCTCCAGGTAATAGGAGCCGCCGAGCGGGTCGATCACGTTCGTCACTCCGGTCTCGTGGGCGATGACCTGCTGGGTGCGTAGGGCTACCTTCATCGCCTGCTCGCTCGGAATCGTGTACGCCTCGTCCAACCCATTGGTGTGCAACGACTGCGCGCCACCCAGCACCGCAGACAGTGCCTGCAGCGTCGTGCGGATGATGTTGTTCAACGGCTGAGGTTTGGTCAGCGTGGCCGCTGCGGTCTGTGCGTGGAACCGAAGCCGCATCGACTGCGGGTTGGCGGCGCCGAAGGTCTCCTTCATCATTCGTGCGTAGAACCGCCGCACCGCGCGAAACTTCGCCACTTCCTCGAATAGGTCGGCTTGGCTGACGAAGAAGAACGACAACCTGGGGGCGAAACTGTCCACGTCCACGCCGGTCGCCACCACGTCCTCGACGTACGCTTTGGTGATGGCCATCGTGAAGGCGATCTCCTGTAGCGCGTTCGCCCCGGCCTCACTGATGTGATAGCCGCTGATGTTGACCGGGTTGTACCTTGCCATGTGTTGGGAGCAGTAGACGATCGTGTCGCGCACGATCCGCATGCTCGGCCGAACGGGAAAGATCCATTCCTTCTGCGCTACGTACTCCTTGAGGATGTCGTTCTGGATCGTGCCGGATAGCTTGTCGAGATCGTAGCCGCGCCGGCGTGCCACCACGATGTACATCGCGAGCAGTATCCAGGCGGACGGATTGATCGTCATGGACACGCTGATCCGCTCGAGGTCGATCCCGTCGAAGAGCGCCTCCATGTCGGGCAGTGTGTCTATGGCGACACCCTCGCGTCCCACCTCGCCGAGGCTCATCGGGTCGTCGCTGTCCAGCCCCATGAGCGTCGGCATGTCGAAGTCGACCGACAGCCCGGTCTGGCCCTGCGCGATCAGGTATTGGAAGCGTTTGTTGGTCTCCTCCGCCTGCCCGAAGCCGGCGATCTGCCGCATAGTCCAAGTGCGACCGCGGTACATCGTCGGGTAGGGCCCACGGGTGTACGGGTACCGGCCGGGCAGACCGATGTCGTGCCAGTCGGTCGGCAGGTCTGCCGGCGTGTAGACGCGCTTGACCGGCATGCTGCTGCCCGAGCGGTACTCCTCGCGCGACTCAGGCTGGCGTCGCACGAATGCCGCGAGCTCGTCACGTTCCCAGCCCACGAGCTCTTCGGTCACGGCATCGGCGAGAGCATCGGTGGTCAGCCGGAACTCCTCGTTCACCACAGTCTCCTCGTGTCGCTCGTTTCACAGCTGGGCGACCAGCCGGCGCGCGGCCGACAGCGGGTCGCCGCGACGGGCGGTCACGTCGTCGACCGCATCGTCGAAGTCGGGGATGCCGGGGCGAAGCCGGTCGAGCACGAGCTGCTCGGCTAGCCACCGGATGCGTGTCGCGGTGTTGCGCCGGTCGCGACGTTGCCGCTCGCCGTGCTGTGTCATCCACGCCAGGTGTTCGGCGAATCGGTCGGCGAGTTCGGGCACGCCGAGCCCCGAGGTCGCGACGGTCTGCTCGATCGGCACGTTCCACTGGTGTGGGCGGCGGCGTGCCAGACGCAGCATGTCGCGCAGCTCGGCAACGGTCTTGACCGCACCCTCGCGGTCGGCCTTGTTCACGACGTGCACGTCGGCGATCTCCAGGAGCCCGGCCTTGATCGCTTGGACGTCGTCGCCCATGCCGGGCACGCTGACCACCGCGACCGTTTGCGCGGCGCTGATCACGTCCACTTCGGCCTGGCCGACGCCGACCGTCTCCAGCAGGATGACATCCTTGCCGGCGGCGTCGAGCACGGTGATCGCGTCGAGCGTCGCGCGTGACAGCCCGCCGAGCGCACCTCGCGTCGCGATCGAGCGGATGAACACGCCGCGGTCGCCGGCCAGGTCGGTCATCCGGATGCGGTCGCCGAGTATGGCGCCGCCGCTGAACACACTAGATGGGTCCACGGCGAGGATTCCGATACTGCGCCCTTGCCGTCTGTAGTGCGCCGCCAGGGCCGTGACAAGCGTGCTCTTGCCGCTGCCCGGCGGGCCGGTGAGTCCGAGCACGTGGGCGGAGCCGGTGTGCCGGTGCAGCGTCGCGAGCGCGTGCTCGATACCGTCGACGCGTCTCTCGACGAATGTGAGCATGCGGGCGATCGCGGCGTGTTCGCCGCCCAGCACGCGATCGGTCAAGTCCGCCGGTGCCGTCATCGACTGCTCCAGAGGTTGCGGAGCAGGTCCCGGTCGTCGATTACCCTGCGGGCCTTGAACTCCGTGCGGTCGAACGTGAGGTGCTCGACCGGTACCACGATGGCGCCGACCCCCAGCACCTTGCGCAGCCGATCGGCGATCCCCGCCGCCCAACCGGAGAGGTCCGGTACGTCCTGGTACTCGACTTGAACGACCAGTTTGTCCATCGTGGACTCGCGGCTGATGACGATTCGATGCTCGCCGCCGTAGCCGTCCGCCGCTATCACGACATCGTCTATCGCGCTCGGATAGACGTTCTCGCCGCGCACGGTGAACATGTCGTCGATGCGGCCGTAGATTCCGTGTGGCAGGAACGGATAGGTGCGTCCGCGGTCGGCAGACGGAGCTTCCCAGCGGGTGAGATCGTTGGACAGCAACCGGATCATCGGTTGGCTCGTACGTTCCAGCGTCGTGTAGACCGGCGTGCCCTCGCCGCCGTACTCGACCCGGCGATGGCCGACTGGGTCGCACACCTCGGTGTACACGAGGTCTTGCCAAGCGAACACGCCCGGCTCATTGCTGCCGGCGCCAAGGTGCATCCACGGGCTGACCTCGGCCATGCTTCCCGAGTCGTACACTTCCGCCTGGAACGCGTCGACGATCCGCGCGCGGATCGCGGGAACGCTCGCACCTGGCTCACCGGAGAAGAACAGCTTGCGCAGTCCCAGATCCGCGGGGTCCACCCCTTCGTCCACCGCGACCTCGGCCAAGTGCAGGGCGTAGGACGGCGTACCGTAGAACACGGTCACGCCCATCTGCCGCATCCATCGCACGGTGCGCGCGGTCTGTCCCGGATTGCCCGCACCGAACGGAAAAACCCGTGCACCGAGCCGCTCGGCTCCGATGTAGGCACCCCATGAGCCCCAGTACAAGCTCAGGGGGGAGGCCACCAGCACCGTGTCGTCGGCACGGATGCCCATCGCCCACATGACCCGCGCGTGCGCGTTGGCGACGCTGCGCCAGTCCCGTTCGCAGATGCCGAAGGCGGTCGGCCGGCCCGTCGTACCGGACGTGCCGTTGATGTGCTTGATCTCCGACGGCGTCACCGCGAGGTAGCTGCCGAACGGTTCGTGCTCGGCCTGGTCCGCCCGCAGCTCCTCCTTGCGCACAACGGGAACCTTCTCGAAGTCGGACAGGCTCCTGATGGACGATGGGTGGACCCCCGCCTCGCTCCACTTGCGTCGATAGAACGGCGCGTTGTCCCACGCGTAGGCCATCACCTCGCGGATGCGGGCGAGGATCGCGTCGTCGCGCTCCTCCGCCGGCATCGTCTCGCGCCGCGGGAACCAATGTCGCCGCGATTCCGGCGGGACGTAGGTCTCGTCGTATCGCGGGGGCCAGCTCCACTGCTCCATCACGCCTCCCGATCAACGGTCCGTGGCCAGCTCGTGGATGCGGCTGACGATCGCCTCTGGCGTGGTGTCCTGCCCGAGCACGTCGGCCACCCCTAGTTTCCTGAGCTCGTCGACGTCCTCGTCCGGCATAACCCCGCCGGCGACGATCGCGAACCGCGGCCGTTCCGGCAGCTCGTCGATCAGCTGGAAGATCCGCGTGAAGATCGGCAGGTGCGCGCCGGAGAGGAGGCTGACACCGAGCACGTCGACGTCCTCCTGGACTGCCGCCTCGAGCACCTGCTCCGGGCTACGGTGCAGGCCGGTGTAAACGACTTCCATACCCGCGTCCCGAAGGGTGCGGGCGACCACCTTCACACCCCGGTCGTGCCCGTCAAGGCCGATCTTGGCCAGCATGACCCGGATCGGCTCCTGGTCGACGACCCGCGCATGGTCCATGCCCACCTCCCATGGCGTACCTCGCATGAGGTCAGACCATAGCCCTGGTCAGGCGTCACGACAAGATGTCCGCAAATCTGGCCAAAGAGCCCAGGTAAGCGGGTTGCCGAGCCCGCTTCCTCGCTTCACATGTCCGCAAAGCCACGTGAGGACGAGACTCCCGGGACGAATCGATTCCGAACCTCGCGCCCGCCGACCCCGACGCCTACTGACCGGGGACCTGCCGAACCCGGTGGATCGGCCGACCGGATGCGCGTTCCGAGGCCGGTGCTGGAAGTCCGAGGAGGTATGCACGAACCGCGAGCCGATCCTGCTCAGCCCGCGTCAGGCAGGGCACGCCGTCGCGTGCCACGTGCCCGAGTAGCGTCCGTCAACAGCGGTAGGCTCGTGACCGTTCACGCGTCTGGTCCCGCGGACCCCGGGCGACCTTCTCTACCTCGGCACCCGTGCGCGCCGAATGCGACCAGGCGGACGCCGGGCCGGCCGCCGAACCGGGTTCCTGCCAGGCACTGCTCGACGAACTCACCCGCGGCCTGGACTACCGGGCCAAACGGCAACGTACCGCGGTGGTCGCCGGGCTCGCCGCCACGGCAAGGCGATCGTGCTGGCATCCCACGACGTCGAGGTCGTCGCGAGCGTCGCCGACCGCGTCATCGTGCTCGCCGAGGGCGAGACTGTCGCCGACGGCCCGACCGCGCAGGTGGTCGTCGCCTCCCGGCTTTCGCGCCCCAGGTGGCCAAAGTGCTCCATCCGGACCACGCCGCGTACGGCCGTGACGCTGAGCCTGGCCTCCGTCGCCGGCGTCGCCATGTTCTTCTGGCCTCTGTTTCGCCGCACCCGAGCCGGAGGCCATGGCACACTCCGCCGATGCGCCGCTGATCTTCGTCAGCACGCTGCCGGTGCTGATCGCGGTCGCGCTGGCCGAGATGTCCAGCGGCGGCATCGACTCGAATGCCCTCGCGATGCTCGGCGTCGTGTCCGCGGTTGACGTCGCACGTAGAACGCTCGGCGCCGGCACCGCCGGCATCGAGACCGTGTTCTTCGTGCTCGCCGGCCGCGTGTTCGGCCCCGTTTCGGCTTCCTCCCCGGCGCGACCAGCCGGTTCGCATCCGCGCTGCTCGCTGCGGGCGTGGGCCCGTGGCGGCCCTTCCAGATGATCGCGTCGGCCCGGGGTCGGACTGTTCGCCGGGCCTGCTCTGCTCGCCGTCCTCCGCCGAGCCTCTCCCGCGGGCGGCGTTCGACGCACCGGTCACATTCGCCTCCCATTACAGGCGCGACGTTGTCCCTTTGTCCCGCTCTGAGTGGTGGCGTTAGGTATCGGAGCCAAGCTCAGGGCAGGCGCTGGAACGGAGAAGTGGCCATACCTCCTTGGCGAGCAGCTCGATCATCGCGGGGCGGGCGTTGTCGGGGCAGGCCAGGGCGCAGATGACGTGGTCGGCGCCGGCCGTGGCGTACTCGCGTAGCCGGGCGGCGACCTGTGATGGGTCGCCGGTGGGGACGTACCTGTCCAGTAGCCGGTCGGTGTTCTGGCGGTACACGGCGGCAAGTTTGGCTTCGGCGACGTGGCGGGCGTGGGTTGCGTCGTGGTCGACGGCGAGCCAGGTGAAGACCGCGCCCGTGACCGGCGGTCGTCCCGCGGTCGTGGTCATGTCGCGGATCCGGTGCAGGCTGGTTGCCAGCATGTCCGGTGTGTACATGTACGGCATCCAGACGTCGCCGTGCTCGGCGGCTCGGCGCATCGCCGCCTCGCTGCGGCCGCCGATCCACACGGGTGGGCGCGGACGCTGGACCGGTGTCGGTTGCAGGGCAAGCCCGCTCACCTCGGTGTACCGGCCGTGGAAGGTGATCGGTTCGCCGGTGAAGAGCTTCTCGAGCAGGAGCAGGGCTTCGTTGGTGCGCGCGCCTCGTTCGGCGACGGGCACCCCGCAGGCGGCGAACTCCGCCGCGGACTCGCCGCCGACACCGATGCCGAGGTTGAACCTGCCGCCGGAGATCCGGTCGACGGTGGCAGCGAGCTTGGCAGCGAGGGGTACCGGGTAGAGCGGCAGCAGCGTGACCGTGGAGACGAGCCGCACCGACGTGGTCGCGGCCGCCGCGGCGGCGAGGGTCACGAACGCGTTGGACGTGGGGCCGGTGAAGAAGACATGCTCGCCCGCGGCCACATGGGACAGGCCAAGCGACTCCGCCAGTCGTGCCTCGGCGACGACATCGGTATGTCCTGACAGGACGATGCCGAGCTCCATGGGTGGTCCCCTTCAGCCGATGCGGGCCTCAATGGTGCTCGCCGCCCGCAGAACGGTCGCGGCCAGGTCGGACTCCTGCGCGGAGTCGAAGCGGTGCACGGGGATGTTCAGCCCGATGTCCGCGACGGGCGCGCCGGTGGCGGTGCGGATCGGCGCGAAAATGCCAACCGCCCCGCTGACACGCTGTCCGGAGGTGATGGCGTACCCATGTTCCCGCACGTGGGCGAGCGTGTCCTCCAGTTCGGCACGGTCGCGCCACGGTGAGGTGCCGGCACGCATCTCGTCCTCGGCCTGCGCGAAGGCGTCCTCGAGTTGGTCCGCCTCGGCGTAGGCCATGACGGCCACGCCGCTCGCCGCGCGGTGGATGGACATCCACCGGTGCAGTTCGGCCACGTAGCGGACGGGGTGCTTGGACTCGGCCATGGTGGTGAACATGATCTGCCGGCGGGCAGGGTCGTACTCGGCGAACAGGGCGGTCTCGTTGGTCACCGCGGCCAGCTCACGCAGCGCGGGGTCGGCGAGCTCGACCAGGCCGTAGCGAGCGCTGATCCGCCGCGTCAGCCGCAGGAAGTCGTCGGCGAAGCAGTATCCCTCGCTGTCGTCCTTGGTCAGCACGCCGCATTCGGCGAGAGTGCTGACCAGCCGCTGTGCGGCCGCGGGACCGATGCCGAGATGCCGGGCGATCTCGCGCACCCCGGTGTGGCGCCGCGGGCTGCCGGCGAGATACTCGATGATCGCCATGGCGCGCACGATGGGTTCCCGGCGACCGGGCTCCGCCTCACGTCGGGCGGTGCCGTCTCGATTCTTGTCCGATGTGGACAGTTCGCGGCTTGGCGGTTGCATCGGTGCTCCCGAAATCGGGGGGTCCGTCGGCGGTCGGACGCGGTCAGCCCGCACCGCGGCCGTTTCCGATCTCGGCGAGCCGCGCGCGAACCTCCGGCAGATCCCGCAGCAGGGCCGCGTCGGAGGCTATCACCGCGAATGCCTCGCTCCGTGACAGGCGGGCGGAGTCGTAGACCGACCGCTTGACGGCCCGGACGAGTTCGGCGGGCTTGGCGGCGATCTCTGTGGCGAGCCGGACGGTGATCGCGAGCACCTCCCGTGCGGGGACCGCGTCCAGCGCGAGCCCGCATCGGACCGCCTCCCGCCCGGTCAGCCGGCGTCCGGTCCAGAGCAGCTCGAGCGCGCGCTCGGTGCCGACGATGCGCGGCAGCAGGTGGGTGGCGCCGTTTCCGGGGAACAGGCCGACGTTGACGTAGCTCGCGGCCAGGACGGCGTCCGCGGCGACGAGTCGGATGTCGGTCTGCAGCGCGAGGTCGAAGCCGGCACCAACCGCGGCACCGTTGACCGCGCCGAGAACCGGCGTCTCCATCGCGAACAGTTGCTCGGCGACGGCGTGTGCGCCGATGCGCAGCCGGTGGCGGAACCGGGGTCCGGTCTCGCCTGGGTCGATGGTGTCGAGGTCCACGCCGGAGCAGAAGCCCTTGCCGGCGCCGGTGAGCACGACCGCCCGGCACTCCGGGTCGCCTTCGCAGTGCGCCAGCCGCGCGCGCAGTACCTTGAGCATCGGCTGGTCGAAGGCGTTGCGCTTGGCCGGCCGGTTGAGCGTCAGCACGGTTACCGCACCCTCGGCCGCGCGTGCGGTCAGCACCGGGTCGTCGTTGTCCTCCGCCATGATTCTCCGTTCAGACGTCCAACAGTGACCGGATCTCGCGGCCGAGTTCGGCGATCTCCGGCCTGGCCAGCATGTCCAGCTGCCGTGGCCGGTCACCGGGCACGTCGTGAACGCTGACGATCCGGCCCGGCCGGGCGGACATGACCACGACGCGGTCGGCGAGGAACAGCGCCTCGTTGACGCTGTGGGTGATCAGGAACACCGTGGTGCGTTCCTTGAGCCAGATGTCCTGCAGCAGCAGGTTCAGCCGGTCGCGGGTGAGCGCGTCGAGCGCGCCGAACGGCTCGTCGAGCAGCAGCAGGCTCGGCCGGTGGATGAGCGCGCGGACCAGCGCCGTCCGCTGTTGCATACCGCCGGACAGTTCGAACGGGTACCGCGTCACGAAGTCGCTAAGGCCCACCGCCTCCAGGAGCTCGAGGGCCCGGTCGCGCGTGCCCGGCGGCATGCGGCGATGCATCCGCAGCGGCAGCAACACGTTGTCCAGCACCGTCTTCCACGGCAGCAGCGAGTAGCCCTGGAACACCACGCCGCAGCCCCGCCGCGGTCCAGTGAGGCGGTCGCCGTAGTAGTAAGCCTCACCGCTGCTGGGCATGACCAGGCCGGCGAGGATGCGCAACACGGTCGTCTTGCCGCAGCCGCTCGGGCCGACCACGGCGACGAACTCCCGATCGGCGATGTCGAGGTCGAGCGGTCCGACGGCGTGGATGTGGCCCTTGCTCGTCGGGTAGTGCATCTGCAGGGTGCGCAGCCGCACGGCCGGCGGGGTCTCGGCGGGCCGCGCGGCTGCTGACTCGGGGGTGGTGGTGTTCCGGGTGCGCATGGCTCTGCTCCCAGCGTTCATCGGCTGCGGTCGGCGTCGGTGTGGCGGAACAGGTCGAGCACCGCGCCGAACGCGTGGGCGTGGTCGAGGCGGTAGATCGAGTCGACCAGCGCGGCGTCGACGACGCCCGAAGTGAGCGCGGCGGCGTGGTCGGCTCCCCACGGACCGAGCTCGCTCATGGCGTGCTCGCTGGTGTGCCCGCCGGGGCCGCTGACTCGCACGATCGCCTCGTCCAGTCGAGTGCTGAGCGCGGTATCCATGTGCAGGGCGACCTGGTTCGCCGCATCGGTGACCGAACCTGTCGGCTCCCACCGGTCGGCGGCGCCGCAGAACGCGGCGTAGCCGGTGCCCGCACCGGACACGATCCCGGCGACCGCCTGGGCACTGTTGCGCGCCGCGCGCACGCCGGCCGGCTTGGGGTTGTCCAGATGCGGGATCAGCGGCATGTCAATGCGGAGCAGGCCGGCGCCGTCCGGAGGGAGATCCCGCAGCGCCAGGACGACCAGGTTCAGGTAGATGTTGCACGGGTAGTGCTTGAAGATCACGTCCCCCGCGGTGAGGGCCGGTCTGGACTCCGGGGGTGGTTCGGTGGCCATGCCGGGGAACAGCGTGTCGAGGGCCTTGCCGAGGTCGTGCGATGCCGTCCAGCCCTGGGCGGCGAGGAGCGCGGCCTCGAGGCCGTGTGCGGTGCCCCAGCCGAAGTGGGTCAGCCCGATGCGCGTGGCGGCGCTGTTGACGGCCAGCCCACCCGCGCGGGTCAGGGCGATCGCGACAGCGTCGGCACACGCCGCACGGCTCAGGCACAGCGTGCGGGCGGCGGCGGCCGCCGCGGCCACCGTGCCGAACACGCCGGGGCTGTGGAAGCCGACGCCCGGCCGGGTGCCGGTGATCGTCCGGCGTAGCCGCAGCGCCACGTCGATTCCGGCGAGCACGCCGTCGGCGATCCGTTCACCCGGCGCGCCGGAGACGGTCGCCGCGAGCCCGCTCGCCAGCGTGGCCGACAGTGGGGTGTGCGACGGGCCGATGTCCATGGGGTCGAGGTCGGCGGCACCGGCCAGCGTGCCGAGTGCGACCGCGGTGCCCAGCAGGTCGCGGTCAGCCGTGCCGTCCAGGTCCGGCCACCGTTGCGGCAGTACCCACCACTCGCCGGCGATGCCGAGCGCGGTGCACACCAGCACCGCTCGCAGCGCCTTGTCCACGGTGTTCCGCAACGGTTCCGGTGTCCGGTCGAACGACGTCAGCGCGACCGCGGCGCCGAGCGGTTCGAGGTGGTCGACGGGTCGGGGCATGGCGTTCGGCCTTCCGGTCAGGAGGTGATGCGGATGTCGACGGCGACCGCGCGTGCGGGTGTGACGATCACGGGGTTCAGCTCGATGCTGGACCAACCCGCGGTCGGCAGGCCCGTTGCCCAGCGGGAGAAGCGGGCGACGAGCTCGGCCAGCGGGTCGATCGGGCACGGTGGCAGGTCGCGGAACCCGGCGAGCACGCGCCGCCCGATCGCGAGCTCGGCGACCCACTCCCGGCTGTCGCGGGCGGAGAGTGGGGCGAGCCGGAAGGCGGCGTCGTCGACGAGGTCGGTGAGCACCCCGCCCGAGCCGACTACCGTCAACACGGCGCCGTCTGCGTTGTTGACCGCGCCCACGAGGACTTCGTGCCCGGTGATCTGGGGCTGCACCACGATGCGCGGTTGGTGCCCCGCGGCCGCTGCTGCGGCGGTGAGCCGGCGGAATGCCGACCGGATGCCGGCGGCGTCACCGACGTGGGTGACGACGCCGCCCCAGTCTGTCTTGGCGCCGAACCCGTCCGGCAGGCTCTTGAGCACCGCCTCGCGGCCGGCTGCGGCGGCGACGGCATCGTCCGGAGTGGACACCGCGACGGTGGGCACCACCGGCACACCGGCTGTCGCCAGATCCTCGGCGGCTGCGGGGAAGTCGACCGGTATCCGCCCGTGTCGCCGCTCCTGCCGGCGTGGCGGTGCGACGGTGTCGCCGTGCCTGGGAGGTGCCAGCGCGGCGGCCATGACCGCGGCGGCGCCGCGTGCGGTCGTGGCCCATCCGGTGCGGCTCCGGTTCAGCAGGGCGCGGTTGGCCTCGGTCGGCTCCGTGTAGGACCAGACCACCAGCGGCTTGCCCGACTCGGCGAGTACTCGCGGCCACGGCTCGGTGGTCAGGTCGCGGTAGCCGAGCAGACCGACCAGCAGCACGCCGTCCACCTCGGCGGCGCGCATCAGCCGCTCCACCACCGATGCGGCCACCGGGCCCAGCGCCACCTGAGCGCTCACGTCCACCGGGTTGGCGGTGGCCGCGTACGGTGGCAGCAGTTCGTCCAGTGTGGACCGAAGAGACGCCGGCAGCTCGGGAACCTCGAATCCCGCGGCCAGCAGGTGGTCGGCGGCCAGGATTGCCGGGCCGCCGGCCGCGGATACCACCGCCACTCGCCGCCCACCGGACGATCCCGGTGCCGTCGGTGGCCGGTGCGCGGCCAGCGCGACGAGTGTGTCGAGATCGTCGGCGACGGCGATGCCGCAGCGGTCGAATACGGCCCGGGTGATGCGGGCGGATGTGGTGGCACGACCGGTGTGCGACTCGACCGCGGCCCGGGTTCCCGCGCTCGTGCCCAGCCACAACGCGACCAGCTGGCAGCCGGCCGCCCGCGCGACGTCCACCGAGCACAGGAACCTCGGCACGGCGCCGAGCGACTCCACGGTCAGCGCCAGCACGTCGCAGCCACCGGACGTGGCGCCGTACTCGAGGAAGTCGCACAGGTCGAGGTCCGCTTCGTCCCCCGTGGACACCACGGTCGTCACCCGCGCGCCGCGCGCGTCGAGTCCGGCGAGTGCCGCGAACGCGAGCGCGCCACTGTGCGAGACGATCCCGATGCGTGGCCGCGGGTCCGGCTCGTCCGTCCCGGTCGCCGTGGGCGGTGCGGCGCCGATCGCGTTGAATGTCAACGGAATCGGCCGTGTCCAGTCCACCAGGCCCTCGCTGTTCGGGCCTACCAGCCGGGTGCCGGTGCCGGAGACGAGGGCCCGCAGGCGGTCGCGGCCGGCCTGGTCGAAGCCGGCACTGCCGACGATCACGTACGGCACACCGAGGCCGATGGCCGCGCCGACCGCGTCGAACGTCAGGGCGGCGCGCACGAGCACGATCGCCACGTCCGGTACGACGGGAAGCTCGGCGAGCGAGGCGTACACGCGCCGGCCGTCGATCTCGGCCCGGCGCGGGTTCACCAGGTACAGCTCCGGTCGCGGGCAGGCGCGCAGAAGGGCGCGGTACTGCCGGTCGCCGATGCTGCTTGGCGTGGCCGACGCGCCGACCAGCGCGACGCTCTTCGGTGCGAACAGCCGATCGAGCGCCCGCGGATCGGTGCGGTCGGGCTGGTTCATCGCGGGGTGACTCCCACCCACGGGAAGATCGGGTGGTTCCATACGTCGCCGAGCTTGAATCCACCACCGGGCGGGGCCGACGACGCGCGGTCCACGATGACGTCGATAAGCGCGGGACCGTCGTGGTGCAGGCCCCAGTCGAGGGCGGACTTGCAGTCGTCGATGGTCTCCACACGGCGGGCGGGAACCCCGGCCGCCTCGGCAACCGCGGCCAGGTCCAGCCGGTAGTCCCGGGTGCCGCCGCCGTTGAACTCCGCGAACGACGTCCGGCCGTACCGGTTGAGCTGGGAGTTGACCACCGCTCCGTAGGCGCCGTCGTCGATCACCACGAACAGCACGGGCACGTTGTGCTCGGCGACCGTCGGCAGGACGGGGAGCGACATCGACATGCCGCCGTCGCCAACCCAGGCGATCGTCCGTGCCCTCGGCCGGCCGAGCGCGGCACCGACCGCACCGCACGGTCCAATGCCCATGGTGCCCGCGCCCATGCTGCTGACCACCATGTCACCGGCGTGCACCGGGAACTGCTGCGCGACCCACTTGTGGTGCTTGCCCACGTCGCACACGATGTTGAGGGGCTGGTTCGCGGTCTGGTCGCGCAGCGCGGACAGCACCGGACCGACCGGCATGGGCTGGCCGGACTTGCTGAGCGCGTTCAGTGCGACCTGTGCCCATTCGTCGCGGCGGCGACCGACCTCGTCGCGCCAGTCACGCGGAGTTGTCCACGCGTCGAGAGCTTCCCGCAGGTCGGTGAGCACGGCGGACGCATCGCCGAGCAGACCAGCGCCGACGGGGAAGACGTTCCCGATCTCGGTCGGCTCGATATCGCTCTGGATCAGCACCGTGCGGTTCGGGTCGAAGGCACCGTTCGGCTGCCACGAACTGGTGGCGGACTCGGTCATCCGCGCGCCGACGGCCAGCACGACGTCGGCATGCTGGGCGGTCCAGTTCGCGACCTCGGTGCCGACCCAGCCGACCACGCCGACGGACTGCACGTGGTCCTCCGGGAACGCGCCCTTGCCCGTGACCGTGGTGGCGACGGGAATCCCGGTCGCCTCGGCGAGGGCGAGGAGCTCGGGCTGCGCGCGCCCGAGGTTGATGCCGTTGCCCGCGACGATCAGCGGTCGCCGCGCCTTCGTCAGCGTCGCCACCGCGCGGTCCACGGCGGCCGTGGTAGGGCGGGACTCGCCCGTGGCGGGCAGGTAACCGGTGAGGTCCGGCCACTGGGGGATCTCGGCCTCCTGCTCCCACAGCTCGAAGAACACGCTCAACGACACCGGGCCGGGACGGCCGGTCGTCGCGGTACGCAGCGCGCGCAGCGTCTGCTCGACGATCTGCAGCGGGGTGTGGCACTGCCACGCCCGCTTGGTCACGTGCCGCAGCACCTGCGCCATGTCGGCGTCCATGCCGCGGGAGAATTCCTGGTAGGCGCCGCGGCCGAGGGTCGCGCGCACCTCCTCGCCGTGGATGACCAGCATCGCGGAGGAGTCGGCGTAGGCGGTCCCGATCCCGGTCACGAGGTTCGCGGTCCCGGCGAAGGTGTGCGCGAACACCGCCATCAGCTTTCCGGACACGCGGTAATAGGCGTCCGCGGCGAACGAGGCGATGCTCTCGTGTCGGATCAGGAAGGGCCGGATCCGCGGCTCGTCGAGCAGTGCGTCGGCGAGGGCGAACGTGGTGTGGCCGGGGATGCCGGCCACCACCTCCACGCCGGCGTCGGCCAGGGTCCGCACCATCAGTTGCGCTGTCGTGGCTCGCATCAAGACCTCCCGGAATCGCTCGCGGTACCGACCACATGGGTCTGCGGAACGGAGTACTCGTGCATGGCCTCGAGCCCGTTCTCCAGGCCGAAGCCGCTGTTCTTGCGGCCGCCGTAGGGAACCTGCCAGTGGCCGGGGCGGTAGGCGTTCACACATACGACGCCGGTCTCGAGCGCGTGCGACACCCGGCCCGCGCGATGCGTGTCGGTCGTGCACACGGCGGCGACCAGTCCATAGTCCGAGTCATTGGCCAGCGCGACCGCCTCCTCCTCGGTGTCGAACGCCAGGACCGCGACGACGGGACCGAAGATCTCCGCCCGCCACAGCGGTGAATCGGGGCCGGCGTCGGCGAAGATCGTTGGTGTCACGAAGAATCCGGGCCGGCCGGTGACCGGTGTCCCGCCGCGGATCAACCGGTGCCCGGCACGCCTGCCGGCCTCGATGCTCGCGGTGATGCGGTCACGTGCCGCGGCCGAGATCACGGGCCCGACATCGGTCTCCATCGCGGTGGGGTCGCCGAGGCGCAGCGCGCCGGCCCGATCCGCGAACCGGCCGAGGAACCGCTCGTACACCGGGCGCGCGACCAGCACCCTGGACACTTGGGCGCAGGACTGGCCGGCGGAGCGGAAGCCCACCCGCGCGGCGATGTCGACGGCCAGGTCGAGGTCGGCGTCGGCGAACACAAGCAGGGGTGTCTTGCCGCCGCTCTCCACCGTGGCGGGGACCAGGCGATGGCCGGCGGCGGCGGCGACCGTGCGGGCGGTGCCCGTGCCCCCGGTGAAGGTGACCTTGTCGACCCCGGGCGAGTTGACGAGCGCGGCGCCGACCGTGCCGTCCCCCGTAACCACGTTCACCGCGCCGGGCGGGAATCCCGCCTCGTCGATGAGCCCCGCCAGCACGGTCGCCGTCACCGGCGCCAGCTGCGATGGCTTGAGCACGACCGTGTTCCCGGCCGCCAGTGTCGGACCGAGCTTCCAAACGTACTGGTAGATCGGCGAGTTCCACGGGGTGATCGCCGCGATCACCCCGTAGGGCTTGCGATAGGTGCGGACCTCGAGCCCGTCGCCCATCGGAATGGTGTGGCCGTACAGCTTGTCCGCGGCGCCTGCGAAGAACCGGAGCCACCGCGCGGCGCGAAGGATCTCCTCGCGGGTGTCGCGCAGTGGCTTGCCGTTGTCGGTGGTCTCCAGGAGGGCCAGCATGTCGCGGTGGGTGACCAGCCGATCGGCCAGCCGGTACAGGCAGGCGCCGCGCTCACCCGGCTCCACCCGCGCCCAGGCGGTGTCCAGGCAGCGCCGGGCGACGGCGACGGCCTCAGCGACCTGCTCGGGTCCGGCGGCGTCGATCCGTGCCCACACCTGTCCCGTGGCCGGGTCGACCGACTCGACCGGCTCCGGCGCGGTGCCCGTGCGGTGCTCGCCGTCGATGTACACGCCGTCGAACTCCCGCGCCCCGGCGGTGGTGTTCCTACGCGCCGACGACATCCGTGCTCCGTTCCTCGGCCCAGAACAGCAACCTGCGCTCGATCACTCGCACGATCAGGAACAGCGTGACGCCGATCATGGTCAGCAGGACGAGTGCCGCGAACACACCGGCCTGGTCGAACACGGTGGTGTAGATCTGCACCCGGCCGCCGAGCCCGTCACCGCCGGTGGCGAACTCGCCGACCACGGCTCCGGTCAGGGAGAACACGACGGCCACGTTGAGGCCCGCGAAGATCATGGGCAGTCCGGAGCGGAGCTTGACGTGCCAGAACACCTGCCACCGCGTGCCACCGAGTGCGCGCACGATGTCCAGCCTCTCGGCCGGCACGATCTGGAACCCGGAGCGGGCGTTGACGAGCATCGGGAAGAACGTCAGCAGCGCCACGATGGTGAACTTCGGCAGGTACCCGGGGCCGAGCAGCAGCAGGAACAGCGGCGCGATGGCGACCTTCGGCGTCACCTGCATGGCCACGATGTAGGGCGCGAGGACCGCCCACGCGCCGGCGAACTCGGCCAGCAGCGCCGCGACGAGCACCCCGGCCACGCTTCCGACCGCCAGGCCTCCCATGGCTTCCTGCAGCGTCTCGAGGATGCTGCCGTACCAGGCGCCGGGCGAGTCGATCGGCTGGGTGAACCCCGACACCAGCGAGTTCCACACGTCGACCGGAGAGGCCAGCACGACCGGGCTGATGTCGAACACCACGATGGCGAGCTGCCAGCCACCGACGATCACCACGAGCACCAGCGCCTGCCAGAGCAGCAGCAGCCGGTGGCGCTTGCGTCTGCGGACTGGCGGCGCCGCAGGCGCCTCGTCGCCGGCCGGCCGCGTGGTCTCTGCCGCGGTCCCGTTCGGCTCTCCGGCAGGGGAGTCGGCGGGGGAGTTGTCGTGCACGTCGCCGGACACGCCACTGGGTCTGGTCATGGCCTCACACCACCGCGATCGGGGCGAGCGGGCCGCCGGTGCCGCCGACGACCGGTAGCGGGTTGAACGCCAGCAGGAACTCGAAATGGCCGGCCGCGGCCAGCTCGTCGAGCGCGAGGAGCTCGATCAGCGGCAGCCCCTGGTTTCGCAGGAGTTCCAGGTGTAACGGCATCGTCGTGCCGTCCTCGCCGGGCACCACCTCGACAGCGGCGGTGTCCGCACCGACCACGCACGCCTCCCCGTCCACCAGCCATTCGGCGACCTCGCGGCCAATACCGGGCCGGGAGCCGCCCTCGAACAACTCGGCGCCGAGCTCGTCGTAGGCGCCGAGCCAGCCGGTCCGGAACAGCACCGCGTCACCCGACTCGAGCCCGCCGACACCCTGCCGCGCGAGGGCCTCCTCGACGTGATCGCGTCCGATGACGAGACCGGGTTCCAGGTACGGCACACCGAGCAGGCCGGCGACGTCGACGAGGACACCGCGGGTCAACACCGGGCCCATCGTGTGCACACTGAGCTTGCGCGCCCCGGAGCTACGCACGGTCGAGGACGGAAAACCGTTGTACAGCACGCCGTCCGACCATGCGTGGCAGAGCGCGTCGATGTGGGTGCAGCCGTGCGTGGGCAGGAAGACGTAGTCGTCGGCGACGCACAGCTGGCCCTCCGCGGCATCGGTGTAGTCGCCGCCGGTCAGCCGCATCAGGTGCAGCGGCCGGTTGCGGGTGCGCGTGCCGGCGAACGGGCCGGATCGGCGGATCGGGATGCACAGCGAGAAGCACTCGCCGCGGCTGACCAGCCCGATGCCGCGCAACGTCGCGGCGGTGTCGACGAAGTTGAGCGCACCGCGCTCGTCGTCGCCGCCCCAGCGGCCCCATCGCGACTTCAGAGAGTCCATTGTGTACTCCTCAGATCCCACTTCTACCGCCTGGCCAGGACGACGGTGCTGTGCAGGTTGAGCGGCCCACCGAACCCGTGCACGACGGCGAACTCGGGGTCGCGCACCTGGCGCTCGTCCGCCCGACCCTGCAGCTGACGCACCGACTCGATCACGTGCGCCAGCGAGTTGATGCTGTTGCCCCAGGACAGCGCACCGCCGTGAGTGTTGAGCGCGACACTGCCGCCGGGCGCGAGCTCACCCGCCTCGGCGAGCTCGGCTGCCTCTCCCGGGGTGCAGTAGCCGATCTGCTCCAACAGGAGTAACGGCATGAAGCTGAACGGGTCGTACAGGCCGAACAGCTGCACGTCCCGGGCGGTCACGCCGGCCGACCGCCACGCGCGGTTCGCCGACATCGCCGCGCCACCGTCGTCCAGGGCCGTGAAGACGTCGGTGTAGCCGCGCCGCGTGTAACACTCGCCGGAGCCGAGCACGGTCACCGGTGCGCGTCCCGTGCGGCGGGCCCGCTCGGGCGTGGTGACCACGACCGCGCCCGCGCCGTTGTTGGTCTGGCAGCAGTCGAACTTGCGCAGCGGCTCGGCGATCATCGGTGCCGCCCGGACGTCCTCCATGGACAGTGGGGTTCGGCGCAGCGCCTGCGGGTGGTGCAGTGCCCACTTCCGGGCCGCGACCGCCACGTGGCCGAGGTGGTCCATCGTGACGTGGTGGCGGCGCTGGAACTCGCGCGCGATCATGGCGAACCAGGACGCGGCGAGGCTGCCCCACGAGGCGTCGAACTCGCCGTGCATGTAGGCCATCTCACGGACGATCTCCTTGCGGCTGCCGCGGATCCAGCCGCTCACCACGACCACCGTGTCGCACAGTCCGGCCGAGACGTGCGCCGCGGCGTGCGCGACGCACGCGCCGTGCGAGGCGCCGGCGACGTCCACCATGTGGTGGTAGTGCAGCGGCCTGTCGAGCAGCTCGGCCCACAGGCCCGGCGCGGAGACCGCGGCGCTCTTGCTCTCCGAGCGAACGTTGGCCACGCCGTCGACCTCCGCCAGGTCGATCTCCGCGTCGGCCAGCGCACCGAGGATCGCTTCGCGCAGCACGTCGTGGTGGGTCCGGCCGGTCAGCTCACCCTGGTCGGTGGTGTACACGCCGGCGATGGCCGCCCCGCGTCCGTGGTCGGTCATGCCGGCCCGCCTCCCACCGGTGCGAAGAAGTAGAGCGTGCGGCCGTCCACGTCACGGAACACCGTGCGTACCCGCGTACCGACGTCCACAGTGGATGGATCGCAGTCGATGACATTGCTGAGCAGCCGGACCCCAGCGTCGGCGAGCTCGACGAGGGCGATCACGTAGGGCGCCTCGAACACCGGCAGTGGTGGCCGGTGCACCACGGTGAACGCGCTGACGGCCCCGTCTCCGGACACCTGCCGCCAGCCAGGGTCGCCGAGGCCGCAGCCCGGGCAGATCGGCAGCGGCGGATGTATCCAGCGTGTGCAGGCGTCGCAGTGCTGGATCACGAGCCGCTTCTGTTCGACGGCCTCCCAGAACGGCCGGGTGCCCGTGCTCACCTCCGGCAGCGGCCGGCCGGTGGTCACCTCGCCGGCAGCCATGCGTCCACCTCCTGTCCTCCGTCCCGACCACCCTCTGCCGCCGGGGGCCACAGCTCGCGGCCCCACGTACGCAGCTGGCTCCTGCTCACCCGCCCGGCGGCGCCGCGCGGGAAGTCCTCCACGAGCACGATTCGGCGGGGCAGCTTGAAATCCGCCAGGGCGGCCCGGCAGTACGCGCGCAGTTCGGACACGTCCGGCGACGCGCCGCGCTCGGCCCGGACGAAGGCGATCGGCACCTCCTCCAGGCGCGGGTCCGGCACGCCGACCGCGTAGCACTGCTCCACCTGCGGGTGTTGTGCCAAGATGGCCTCGACCTCGGTCACCGACACGTTCTCGCCGCCGACGCGGATCTTCTCGCCCAGCCGTCCCGTGTAGATGATGTGACCGGTCGGCAGCACGGCGCCCGTGTCGCCGGTGTGCAGCCAGCCCTCCTCGTCGATGCTCGTCGACGTGGCGGTCGCGTCGCCGTAGTAGCCGTTGAAGACGCAGCCACCGCGGACCAGCAGCTGGCCCTCCTGCTCCGGTGGGAGTCGTCGACCGGTGTGCGGGTCGGCCGCGACCACCTCGATCCCCGGATGCGGGAGGCCGAACGTGTTGTCCTGCGCCCACAGCGTGTCCAGCGGACCCGTGAGCGAGACGTTGCCGTGCGCCTCGGACAGACCCCACATCGACAGGATGGTCGGCACCCGATAGGCGGCACGCACCTGCCGGCGCAGCTCCGGGTCGGCACCGGCGGCGCACACCCGGAGGCTGGACAGGTCGAACCGGTCCACTCCGAACCGAAGCTCGTCGTACATCATGGTGGCGACCGCGAAATGCAGGGTGCAGCGGTAGCGCTCGAGCGCCGTCAGCGCCGTCTCGGCGGTGAACGCCTCCAGCTGGACGAGCGTCGCGCCGCGCAGCACGCAGCAGAGCAGGCCCCACACGTGGCCGCCGATGTGGAAGAACGGCAGGCCACTGCACCAGCGGTCGCCGGGCCCGAGACGCAACCGCCGGGTGCACTCGGCGATGTTGGCCCGCACGCCGTCGTGGCGCAGCACCGCAGCCTTGGGAAAGCCCGTGCTCCCGGAGGTGAACACCAGCTCGGCGACATCACCCGGCCGGACCGCGGCGACCCGCCGGTCGAGCTCGGCGTCCACCGCGTCCCCCGTCCCGTCGGCGATCTCTCCCAGCAGCACCGCACCCGCGGGTCCACTCTCGCCGAGCGACATCATCGTGTCTACTGTGGATCCTCCCGCCGAGGCAGCGGCGAGGGTCGCGGCAATGTCGCGCGTGCGGACTCGCGGTTCGAACAACACCGCCCGCGTGCCGGTCACCCGTAGCGCGTGCGCGAACTCCTCGGCCGACCACCGGGTGTTCAGCAGCACTGCCACCGCGCCCACCCGCAGGATCGCGAAGTAGGCCACGACCCACCGATAGGTGTTGCCGGCGGCGAGGGCGACCCGGTCCCGCGCCGCGATGTCGAGGCAGACGAGCCGGCGAGCCAAGTCCTCCACATCCGCCGCCAGCGTGCGGTAGGTGATCGCGCCCTGCTCAGAGCGCAGTGCGACGGAGTCGGGATAGCGCCGCGCCGAGTCCCGCAGACACGCCCAGATCCCGCCGCCTGCGCCGCCGTGCTGAGTCATCGTCACCTCCCGGTTCGCCGTCCGCCGCGGTCGGCCGGTCATGGCTTGAAGTCGCGCGCGAATGCTTCGATCTCGGCCCGGTCGAAGTCGTTCGCCGCCTTGATCAGGTCGTTCGTGTAGTACTGCTCCGGGTCCACCTTGGACAGACCTTGGTAGGACAGGTAGTCGCGCCAGCCGTTCGGCGGGTACTCGCCGATGGCTAGGCCCTGCGGCGGCAGCACGATCTCCATCCGCTTTTGCAGGCCGGGTACGAACTGCTCCACAGCGTCGTCAACCGAGGTATTGGTCGGCAGGGTGTCCGGGTACATGTCGAAATGCAGCCGCAGTGCGGCCTCCGGGTTCACCGAGGTGAAGACCTCGGCCTTGGCGGTGACCCGCGCGGCGCCGACCGCCGCCTCCCGGTGCTGCTCCAGGAACGTGTTCGCGCAGCCGAGAGAGTTGCCCACGCGCAGCTTCTTGATGAAGTCCGGCTGTTCGAGCAGCCGGATCTCGTGGCCGTACACCGTCTCGTCGGCGACGAAGTCGGTGTCGAACGACACGATGCAGTCGATCGTGCCCTTCTCCAGGGCGACCGCGGCGCCCGGCCCGTACAGGGGCACGAACTTGACGTCCGTCTGCGGGTTGATCCCGACCGACTCCAGCACCTTCTGCGCGTAGTAGTGGCTGGCGCTGCCGAGCGCCTGCACGGCGAGCTGTTTGCCACGCAGCTGCTCGAACGTCGTGATCGGGCTGTCGGGTAGTACGCCGAACCAGTAGAGGATCCCGTACGTGGCGTTGAAGAACATCTTGTACGGCTGGGCGACGCCCTTGTTCACCGCCTGGAACATGGGGTCCTGGAACCCGACGCCGATCTGGACCGCACCCTGCTGTATCGCCGTAAGCTGCACGGTGGCGCCGTTGTAGCCGGTCCACTCCGCGTCGATGCTCTCGTCGGCGTACCAGTCGAGCTTGGGGCTCAGGCCGATCCAGTAGTAGCAAATGGACGGATTGAGGATCGTGTTCGCCAGCGCGAACTTGACGGAGGTCCTGCCACCCGAGCTGGGCGGGGCGGTCTGCTGCCGTCCCGCGCAGGCGGCTAGCGCCGGCGTCGACACCGCCGCCGCGCCCGCCAACGCCGCCACACCGAGGAAGTTCCGTCTGGATATCGAAGAAGAACGCATGATCTGACCTCGCGAATTCGCGCAAGACCCCCGCCGACAATTCCCCGCCGCTGACACACGACCGTCGGAGGGCGACTCCTCAGGCGCGCCACCAGCGCTCGACCGAGCTCCCTGTCCGCATCCATGGGTAGTTCCCGGCGTTGCCGAACCCGAAGATCGGGTGGTTGCCACGCCGGATCGCCTCCAGGTTGGCCATCTCCTCGATCCGCGCGTTCGCGATGTTGACGTCCGGGCCGAAGGTGCGGACCAGCCAGAACTGCAGCCATTGCCGGTTCTGCTTCGGCCGCAGCCCGGAGACCTCGAACATGATGTTGTCCTGACCGACCTGTCTGGCCACCTCGAGGACCTGCTGCGTACCCGTTCCGGCCTGCGCACGGATCCCGTCCGGGTCGTCACCCATCACCATCCGCAGCAGGTGCCCCTCCCAGTACACCTTCCACGCGCCCGCCTCGAGCAGGCGGGTGAACTCGCCGACCGTCACGTCGATGTCGATCACGTGCTCGGCCAGCCGGGTCTCGTCGCCGTCCGCGAACTTGCGGCCGACCTCGCCGACCACCCGGTAGCCCAGGTCCACGGCGGCACGCACGAGCTCGCTGTGCTCGTCCAGGGTTCCTCTCGTGGAGGTCGTGCTGGACACCTCGACACAGTCGAAACCGAAGTCGCGCAGGCGCTTGAGCACCTCGCCGGTCTTGTCCTGTTGCTCGGCCACCTCCAGGAACAATCCGCCAGGCTGCACCAGCACGTCGTGCTTGAGGTAGGCCTCCACGCGGCGTCGGACATGACGCACCGAGCTGAGCAGCAGGGGGTCCCACAACTTCACGACGTCGAGATAGGACCCGAACGCGTCGAGCATCCCGTCGACGAACTCGATCGGCCACCCCTGGTCCATGACCATGGTGAGGCCCTTCTCGCGAGGCTTGCCCTCGGTTCGAGGCGCGACGGCCAGGTGAAGGAAGTCCAGCGCGGCCGTGTTGTCGTCCGGGACCGCCGTCTGCGAGCTCATGGAGCCTCCTTGGTCCGACTACGCCACGTGTTCGTCCGATCGCGACTGTTCGCTTCAACGAAACGGGCGTTCCAGAACTGTAGATCGGTCACCCTCCTCAGTCAACGGGGTGCTGGCGGCGATCGCCGAAATTCACCCGGTCGTACCCCTGCGGCGGCTGCGGAGCGTCTGTCCAAAGTGGACGAACGGAAGCTTGTCGGGCTACGATCACGAAGCGCCCGTTCGCCCGCGGTCCAAACGGGCCGGCGATGTGCGATGCTGGGCGGCATCCGCGCACGACAGGGGCCAGGAACCATGCCGACGGTCAATGAGTCATCACGGATTGCCCGACTGCTTCGAGACTTGATCCTCAGCAAGGAGATCGGCGACGGCGGGAAGCTACCGCCGGAGGTGGCGCTGTCGTCGAGCTTCGGAGTCAGCCGCGCGACCGTTCGCGAAGCCCTGCGCATACTCGCCGCCGAAGGACTGATCGTTTCGAGGCGGGGCGTGGGCGGTGGCACCTACGTCGTGTTCCCCGATGTCGACTTCGTGAGCGATCAGGTCAAGAACAACATCGAGCTGCTCTCCTACGGTAGGACCGTCGACGTGTCCCACCTGCTGGAGAGCCGGATCCTGCTAGAGGTACCGGCTGCCGGCAAGGCCGCCGAACGGCGCTCCGACGCCGATGTCGCCGAGCTGTACTCGCTGCTGCTGGAGCCGGGCGAGGTGCCCAACACCGAGATCTGGGCCGCCAACAAGGCGTTCCACCGCAAGATCCTCCAGGCGACCGGCAATCCCATCCTCGAACTGCTCGCTTCCCCCCTTCACCTGGTGGTGCACGAGCGGTTCGCCCGCGGAAAGGTGGACGATGCCTTCTGGCGCAAGATCACGGCCGAGCATCGCGGCATCACGCAGGCGATCGAGCGGCGCGACGCCGAGGAATGCGGTGCACTCATGCTCCGTCACCTTGAGCGACTGACCACCCTGTACATGGAGATCGACAGCCGCGAGGGTTGACCTCGTCTTGACAGAGACGATTCCCTGTCCCATAGTCTGACCTTGGAACGCAGAGCAGCGTGAGGATCGATTATGGACGGCCAAAAGTATGTCCGGGACTGACCTGTCCCGGACTCTCATCGACCCGGAGACGACCGTGACGGCTCCGTCTCGCGCAGACACCTCCGCTCGCATTCGGGCTATTGTCCGCGGTCCGGCAGCGCGTGTAATTGTTTTTGGGAGCACGGTCGCTCTGCTCGCGCTGGTCCTCTATCCCATCGTGATACTGCTTTACCGGAGTTTCGCGGATTTCACACACAGCTCGACCGCCGTGCTCGGCGTCTACGGGTTGTCCCGGATCGTGGTCAACACGGTCGCCCTGGCCCTCGGGTCGGTCGTGCTCGCCTTGCTGGCGGGCCTCGGCCTGGCGGTGGCGGTCGCCGAGCTGCCCAACCGGTGGCAGCCGCGCACGGTACTGGTGGCGGTGTTTCCCATGCTGCTGCCACCGATGGCCGGCATCACCGGCTGGGCGTTCGTCTTCGCGCCCACGGTCGGCTACGGCAACCAGGTGCTTCGCGCGCTCACCGGCAGTGAAGCGTCCAGCGGACCGCTGAACATCTACACCGTGCCGGCCATCACGCTGGTTACCGCCCTGTACCTGACGCCGTACGCGTTCATCTTCCTCTTCCCGGCGGTGCGTGGTATCGACCCGCGGCTGTTGGACGCCGCGCGGGTACACGGCTCGGCCGGCTTCGTCACCCACCTGAGGGTGACCGTGCCGCTGATCCGGCCGGCGCTCACCTTTGCCACGGCGATCCTGCTGCTGCTCGGCCTCGGGCAGTTCGCCGCGCCGCTGCTGCTCGGTCGCGCCGAGGGGATCGACGTGCTCACCACCAGCATGTTCCGGTTCGCGGTGGTCTTCCCGGTCGACCGCAACGCGGCCGCACTGCTGTCACTGCCGCTGGTGCTGGCCGCCCTCGCTCTGGTCCTCGCCCACTCCCGGCTGCTCGCGCAGCGCACGAAGTACCAGACCGTCGCCTCGGTTCGGACGCCGCGGGCGAGTACCCGCCGTTGGCCGGCGATCGTGGTGTTCGGCTATGGCGTCATCGCGGTGGTGCCACCGGTCGCCGCTCTCGTGCTGGTGTCGCTGCAGCCGTTCTGGTCGGGCCGGATCTCGCTCGCCGACGTGACCTTCCGCCACTTCGAGGAGTTGTGGAGCAACCCGACCAACCGCGCGGCGGTGTGGAACACGATCGAGTTCTCCGTACTCGGCACGGTTGTCGGCGTGGTGCTGTCGGCATGGCTCGGCCTGGTCATCGTGCGTGGCCGAGGGGTCGTGAAGCGACTCGCCGATCTCGTGGTCAACCTGCCGCTCGCGGTGCCCGGCGTCGTGCTCGGCATGGGTGTGTTGCTCGCCTACGGGCTCGGGCCGCTCGGCCTGTACGGCTCGCGGGTGGTGTTCGTCCTGGCCTTCGCGGTGATCTTCCTGCCGCTCGGGGTGCGCATGGTCGCCGCGTCGCTCATGCAGGTGGGCCCTCAGTACGAGGCAGCGGCCCGTACCTGTGGTGCGGGCCCGCTGCGAGCCGCCGGGCGCATCCTCCTGCCGTTGGTCCGGCCTGGGATCGCGGGTGCGGCGATGCTGTTGTTCGTCATGATGAGTCACGAGTTCGCGGCGGCGCAGTTGCTCGCGACGTCGGGTACCCAGGTGATGTCCACCCAGCTGTGGGGCCTGTGGGAGAACGGGTCCTACCCGGCGGTGGCCGCGGTCAGCCTCGTGATGACCGCCATCTCGTTCGCGGGGGCGCTACTGCTGGCTCGGCTGGGCGCCATCGACGCCCTGGGAAGGTGAACGGCGTGCTTCGAGGTGCCCAACACACCCGTGAGGAGACCGGGGCCGCCGCCGCTTCGGACGCCCTCCGAACAGGCGACCTGCTGATCGACCGGCTGACCGTGGAGTATTCCAAGGGATCGCGGGACGGCCACGCCGTCGTCGCCGTTGACGAGGTCGACCTGACCGTGCCCGCCGGCAAGATCCTCGCCCTGCTCGGGCCAAGCGGCTGCGGGAAGACCTCGCTGCTCAACGCCGTGGCCGGGCTGCTCCGGCCCGCGGGCGGGACGATCACCGTCGGTGCTACCCCGTTCTTCGACGCCGGACGCCGGATCCTGCTGCCGCCCGAGCGGCGTGAGCTCGGCATGGTGTTCCAGAGCTATTCGCTGTGGCCACACCTGTCCGTGTCCGAGAACGTGGCCTACCCGCTGCGCCGGCGCACCAGGCTCGGCCGCGACGAGATCGCCGCACGGGTGGCCGGCGCACTCGAGCTGGTGCGCTGCGCCGGCCTCGGCGACCGGTTGCCCGGCCAGCTCAGCGGTGGTCAGCAGCAGCGGATAGCCCTGGCCAGGGCGTTGGTCTCTCGGCCACCGCTGGTGCTGTTCGACGAACCGCTGAGCAACCTCGATGCGCGGCTGCGGGCCGAGTTGCGGGTGGACGTACGCCGGCTGCACGGCGACATCGAGTTCACCGGCCTCTACGTCACTCACGACCAGACCGAGGCGTTCGCCGTCGGCGACATCGTCGCGGTCATGCGCGACGGCAGGGTCGCCCAGTTCGGCGAACCGAGCGAGGTCTTCCGCTCACCCAGGTCCAGTTGGGTCGCCGGTTTCCTCGGCGCTCATCTGGTCCCCGGCCGGCTCGGCCCCGGAGGTGTCGTGCGAACCGCGTTCGGGACCTTCGAGCCGACGCCACGGCCGCACCAACCGGACGGCGAGGTGACGGTCGCGTTCTACCCCGGTTCGGTCGCACTGCACCCAGAGCCGGACGGTCCGGCCAGGCTCCTGCTCGCCAGGGAGCTGGGGCACGGCACCGAGATCACCCTGCAGAGCTGTGACGGGACGGACGAGCGGCTGATCGTCGCACTCGCCGATCCCATCTCGAAATTGGGCACGGAAATTGGACAACGAGTCCGACTCGTGCTCCCAGGCAACGAAGTAAAGGTCTTTCGCGAAGATCCGGACGATCATTAGAACGCTATCAATTCTGGCCCTGCGTCCTCTTTACTGACAAACGAAGCCACGAGAGGTTCGTCATGCTATTTGAGCTGCGCTCCGGGCTGCGGAAGAGAACTGCTTTCGCCGCCGCCCTGCTCGTTCTCGCGTCGCTTAGCGCGTGCGGAGACGACGAGGCCCAGGCGGGCGGCGAGGTCGCCACCGGCGGGTGGGACAGTGTCGTCGCGGCCGCCGAGAAGGAGGGTTCCGTCGTCTTCTACGGCGGTAAGGGCGAAGAGGTGCTGCGGCGGGTCGCGGACGCGTTCGAGAAGAAGTACCCGAACATCCAGGCCGAGTTCGTCAGGCTCACGAGCGGTGAGCTCGCCGAGCGCGTGGACGAGGAACGCACGGCCGGCAACCTGGGCGCGGACGTGGTCTGGAACGCCGAGATCCGCTGGCAGGAAAAGCACATCGAGGCCGGCGACGTGATCAAGCCGGACGGGCCGTCCACCGATGGCTGGAATCAGGAGGACTACGCGAGCGGGCGGGTCCGGCTGTCCACCGACCCGATCGGGATCATGTACAACACCGAGCGGGTCAGCAAGCCTCCGACCGACTGGCCCGACCTGATCGACGACGCGTACCGGGGCGCGATCGTCTCCATCGACACGGTCGCCACGCCGACCCTCGCGTTCTACGACTTCCTCGAGACCAAGTTCGGTCGCGAGTACCTGGAGGATCTGGGCGAGCTCGGCGTGGTGCTGCAGCCGAGCTCGGCACCGAGCGCGCAGAGCGTGGCCTCGGGCGAGTCCGCGATCTGCCCGTATGGCTACTCGTGGCTGGCCGTGCCGCTCGCCGAGCAGGGCGCGCCGGTCGAGATCGTGTACCCGTCGTCTGGCACGGTCACGTTCGATCAGAGCGCGGTGGTATTCAACGACGCACCACATCCGAACGCGGCCCGAGTACTGCTCGACTACATGATGAGCGAAGAAGGCCAGCTGGTGATCAATGGAGACAAGCAGGGCTTCAGCGTCGTGCCCGGCCTCGACACCGGCCTGGACATCGCACCCGAGCTGCTGAACGTGCCGGACTGGGAACGTTACGACGATCCCGCGGTGCGGCAGCGGATCGAAGCCACAGTGGACGAGCTGCTCCGTGGTTGAGACGGGCGGAGCGGCAATCGTCACCGGCGCGTCCGGCGGTATCGGCAGAGCGATCGCGGTCCGGCTCGCCGCGGACGGCTATGCGGTCATCTGCGGCTACCGTACGTCGGCGGCATCGGCGGAGGCGACCGTCGCCGAGATCGCCAGCTTCGGCGGCAGGGCGGTGACACAGTGCGTGGACGTCACCAGCGAGTCGGACGTGGCCCGGCTGGTGTCCGCGGCCGTCGACCGCTTCGGGCGGCTCGACACGCTGGTGAACTCGGCCGGGGTCAACCGGATGGCCGGCGGTGCGGAGCTGTCCTTCGACGAATGGCGTTCGATCCTTGACGTCAACCTGGACGGCCCCTTCCTGTGCGCGCGGCATGCGGTGCCGGCGATGCGGGCCGGTGGGGGTGGTGTGATCGTGAATATCGGTTCGGTCGCCTCGCGCCTGGCGCCTGTGGGTGCCAGCGCGTACGCAGCGGCGAAGGCGGGCCTGCTCGCGTTCGGACGGACACTCGCCGGCGAGGTCGCCGGCTTCGGCATCCGCGTGGTCACCTGTACGCCCGGCATGGTCGAGACCGAGATGACACGACGGACGTTCAGCGCCGACCGCGGCGGGCGGCTCGGCCGGATCGCCTTGGGCAGGTTCGGCCGGCCGGAGGAGATCGCCGCGGCGGTCTCGTTCCTCGCCTCACCGGCGGCGAGCTACGTCACCGGAACGGAGTTCGAGGTGACCGGCGGGCTCTACGCCGTACAGGACGTGGCGGTGCCCGCGCGGGTGCCGGCCGAGCAAGGAGGACAACAGTGATGACCACCACGGCTGTCGGCGCTGTCGCGGACTTCGCTCTATCTACTGTGGACATCAGTGGGGTCGTGCACGAATACGAGCGCTGCATCCTCAACGCCTTCGGAGCCGCCGGCAACGCGGCCCGCACCGAACCGATCGACGCGTTGCGCCGAGTCGCCGGGCCGGGGCCCTGCACGGCGATCTTCTCCGACCGCGGGCACCCGGTGGAGGAGACGGCACTGATCAACGCCGCCACCATTCACCTGCTGGACTTCGACGACACCTACGTCCGGGCGCTGTGTCACGCGACGTCGCCGGTGCTCGGGGCAGTGCTCGCGGCCGCGCAGGCCGCTCCCGGACCGGTTTCCGGGCGTGAGTTCCTGGAGGCGTTCGCGGTCGGGTTCGAGGTCGAGGTGGCGTTGGCGGACATCTTGTGGGAGCCGGTGTACGACCGCGGCTTCCACGTCACGCCGTTCGTCGGTGCACCCGGCGTGGCCGCCGCGATCTCGCGTCTGTGGCGGCTCACACCGGCACAGGCCCGGCACGCGATCGGGATATCCGTGACTGGTGCGGTGTCCTATATGGAGAACTTCGGGTCACACGTAAAGGCCTACGGCATCGGCAACTCGACGCGCAGCGGTATCCGCGCCGTGCAGTTGGCCATGGCGGGCTTCACGAGCATGGAGTCCGCGTTGGATGGTCCAAGCGGGATGTTGAGGGCCCTCGCCACCGACCCCGCTCGAATAGACCTCGGCCCGCTGGCCGAGCTCGGCCGCAACTGGCGGGTGCGCGACTCCATGTTGCTCAAGTACTACAGCACCGGGACGATCATGCAGGCCGCGCTGCAGGCCGCTCTCGCCGAGCGGCCGAAGGCCAACGGCACGGACGTAGCCGCCATCCGCGTCCGCGGGTTCCGCGGGATCCGCCAGGTCTGCGTGCCCGAGCGGCCACCGGCCAGCTCCCTCGAGGCGAAGTTCGACTTTCCCTACTGCGTGGCGGCCGCGTGGGTGGACGGTCAGTTCCTCGAGCATCAGATGAGTGCCGATCGATACCTGGACCAGGAAGTGCTGCGCGTGCGCTCACTGGTCGACGTCGTCACCGGCGACGAACTCGGCCCGCTGGACTGTGACATGGAGATCGAGCTCGTCGACGGCCGGACACTGTCCTCGAGCGTGCGCCAGGCCAAGGGTTCCCCGCAGGCGCCACTGACCGACAGCGAACTGGAGGACAAGCTGCGGTTGTCCACGTCGGACCTACCGGTGGACCCGAAACGGATCGCCGACGAGGCATGGCGGTTGGAGTCCGCGCCGAGCCTCGAGCCGCTCCAGTCGAGCCTCACCCCGAGCCCCGCACACGCTGGGGCACGGTCGGGCCGATGACCACGACGCGCCGGGAGCGTGGCTTCCTGTTCGAGGACTTCGAGATCGACAGGACGTTCGACCATCACTGGGGCCGAACATTCACGGCCGCGGAGAGCATGGTGTTCGCCACCTCGACGATGCACTACAACCCGCTTTACTTCGACGACGAGTACGCGCGCTCGGTCGGGTTCACGCGGGCGCCGGTCATCCCTTTCCTCGTGTTCGCCACCGTACTCGGCCTGAGCGTGGAGGACCTGTCCGAAGCCGGCGGACCGTTCCTCGGACTCGAGGATCTCCGTTACGGCCAGACCGTCTATCCGGGAGACACCGTCCGCGCCAGTTCTGTCGTGGTCGCGGCACGTCCATCCGCGTCCCGTCCGGGCTGGGGGATCGTGGAGTGGGAGACCACCGGTACCAACCAGCGCGAGGAGATGGTCATCCGGTACCGCCGCACGAACCTGTCACGGCGGCGCGCACAAGCCGAGGAGGAGCCGAGATGTTGACTGCCGCGCAGCAGGAACTTCGTGATGCGACAAGGGAGTTCACCGAACGGGAGGTGGTCCCGATCGCGGCCGTGATGGACCGCGAGGATGGGCAGATTCCAGCTGAGCTGCTGGAGAAGATGGCTCGGATCGGCTACTTCGGGGTCAACATCTCCGAGGAGTACAGCGGGCTCGGACTGGACACGGTCAGCCTCTGCGTGATCACCGAGGAGCTGTGCCGGGGGAGTCTCTCGGTGGGCAGCGTGATCCACCGCAACGCGACCTGCGGCAAGATCCTCGAGCTCGCCGGCACCGAGACGCAACGGCAGCGCTGGCTCGCCGACATCGCCACCGGCCGGATCCAGACGGCCTCTGCCGGCACCGAGCCGCAGGCCGGCTCCGATGCGGGCAACATCCAGACCAGGGCGCGCCGCAACGGTGACAACTACGTGATCACGGGTGCGAAGCAGTGGTGCACGTTCGCCAACCGGGCGGACGCGTTGTTCACCTACGCACGCACCAGCGACGCGAGCAAGCATGGCGGCATCAGCCTGTTCGTGGTGGAGAAGAAACCCGGCGACGACTTCGCTCCGCCGGAGTTGACCGGCACCAGGATACCCACGGTCGGCTACCACGGCATGTACTCCTACAGCCTGCACTTCGACGGCCTGGAAGTATCGGCGGACAACCTCGTCGGGGGAGTAGAGGGACAGGGCTTCCGGCAGTTGATGGGTGGGTACGAGGTGGCCCGGACGACATTCGCCGCCCGGTGCGTCGGCGTCGCACAGGCGGCCTATGAGGCCGCGCTGCGCTACGCCACCGACCGAGTGCAGTTCGGCAAGCCAATCAAGGAGTTCCAGGCGGTGCGGTTCCGGCTCGCGGACATGGCGACCCAGATCCGCGCGGCGCGGGCGCTGACCCTCGACGCGGCCAGGATGGTCGACGGGGCACACCGGGCCGACGTGCAGGCCGGCATGGCCAAGCTGTTCGCCTCGGAAATGGCCCAGCAGGTGTGCTGGTCGGCGCTTTATATCCACGGCGGCAACGGATACGCGGTCGACTCGGACGTCAACCGGTACTGGCGGGACGCCGCGCTGCTGCCGATCGGCGAGGGCACCAGTGACATTCAGCGTGAGGTCATCGCACGCGGCATCGTCGACCGACGCGTGGAGTGGAGCTGACGTGGGCTATACCTCAACCGGTAGCTACTTCGAGGAGTTCGCGGCCGGCGACACGTTTGAGCACGCGAGGGGCCGGACGGTGACCCAGGCCGACAACCTGGCGGCCACCCACGGCACGCTCAACACCGCGCAGGCACATTTCGATCTCCGCTACAGCACCAGCATGATGGACGGAGCGTTCGCCGAGCGGTTGGTCATGGGCGGTCTCACGCTGGCGATCGTCGTCGGCCTCACCTCGGCGGATCTGAGCGAGAACGCACTGGGCGACCTGGGGCTCACCGGTGTCCGGTTCCCCAACCCCGTCTACCCCGGCGACACGCTCTGCGCGCGCAGTGAGGTGCTCGCCGTGGCGGACGTGCCCGAACGGTCCGACGCCGGCTCGGTCCAGTACCGGTTCACCGGTTCGAAGGACGACGGCTCGACGGTCGTCGAGGGTGTGCGCACGATCTTGGTGAAGCGGCGGATGGTCTACGGCGAGCGGGACGGCAACGCGGCCGTGCGGGAGGTCTGAGGGTGTCCGGAGGCATGGAGCACATCACCGTCGTCGACCTCACTCAGGGGGTGTCCGGCCCGTTCGCGACCAGGTTGCTCGCACAGATGGGGGCGCGGGTGATCAAGGTGGAGCGGCCGGGGCAGGGCGACTTGATCCGGTCCTGGGACAACTACGTGAACGGCATGTGTTCAGGACACGCGTGGGTCAACCCGGGCAAGGAGAGTCTCGCCGTCGATCTGTCCACTCCGGAGGGTCGGGAGGTGCTGCTTCGCCTGGTGGCTCGGGCGGACGTGCTCGTGGAGAACTTCGTACCGGGCACGCTCGAGAAGTGGGGGCTGGCACCGGATCTGCTCCGCGAGCACAGCCCAGACCTGATCTGTTGCCGCATCTCCGGGTTCGGTCAGACCGGTCCCTACCGGGATCACCCAGCGTTGGACCTGATCATGCAGGGCGAGGCTGGGCTCATCTCGACCAATGGTGCGCCCGATGCGCCGGCGAAGATCTCGCTGTCGGTGGCGGATATCTCCGGCGCGATGTACTCCGTGATCGCCGTCCTGCAGGCGCTCCTGCACCGGCAGCGGGGCGGGCCGGGACAAGTCATCGACCTCGCCCTGTTCGACACGATCATGACCTGGAGCGGCTACTTCCCCTACATGTGGTGGTACGGGAGACGTACGCCCGGCCGGGTAGGGCTGCACCACCACACGATGGCGCCGTACGGGCCGTACCGGGCGGGCGACGGGAAGATCGTGATCGTCGCGGGCGGAGCCGGCAACTACGAACAGTGGCGGCGACTGTGCGAGTGCCTGGAATGCCCCGAGATCGTCGACGACCCACGATTCATCGACAACGCCGGCCGCATCGCCAACCGGGAGGAGTTGAACCGCTGTATCGAGGAGGCGTTGGCCAGGCGCGGCCGCGACGAGTGGCTGACCCGGCTACTGGCGGCGGGAATTCCGGCAGGTGCATTGAACGAGTTCGACGAAGCGCTGACCCATCCCCGCATCGCGCATCGCGGCCTGGTCACCGAGGTGCCCAGCGCGGTAGGACCGATCAAGGTCATGGACTACCCGCCGCAGATGTCCTCGTTGCGGGCCGTCAACGACCTCGGTCCGCCGCTGCTCGGCGAGCACACCCGCGCCATCCTCGCCGAGCTCGATCTGGCTGGTGAGACCGACGAACTCGCCCGGCGCGCGATCGTGCAGCTCGGTGAGCCGCGCGATGAGCAGGTGAGCTGAGTGGGCACGCCCGTCGAGGTGACCCGGCGGTTGGCCGAGTTCGCCGCCGGCATCCGGTCGACTGATCTGCCCGCCGAGGCCGTCGGCCTGCTGAAGATGTGCTGGCTGGACTTCGTCGGCCTGACCGCATACGCGAGCCGGCACGCGGACTCCGGCCCGGCCGTGCTGGCCGCGGTTCGGGCATTGGGCAGTTCGTGCGGGGGCCCGGGCACGGTGGTCGGGTCCGCCGAGACCTTCGCACCGGCGCACGCGGCCCTGCTCAACGGAACGAACGCGCACAGCTTCGACTTCGACGACACCAACGCCTATGGGACCCTGCACCCGGGCGCGCCGGTGATCGCGGCAGGGTTGGCGGCGGCCGAGTCAGTCGGCGCATCCGGCCGGGAGCTGCTCGTAGGTCTGGCCGCCGGCTACGAGGTGGCGGCACGGGTTGGCGCCGCGCTCGGCGAAACCGCCTACGACCGTGGGTTCCACCCCACAGGCGTCGCGGGGATCTTCGGTGCTGTCGCGGCGGGCGCCCGCGTGCTCGGGTTGTCGGAGCGGGAGCTGCTGTCCGCATGGGGCGCGGCTGGCTCCTTCGCATCGGGCTCGATGCAGTACCTGGCCGACGGCGCGTGGAACAAGCGCGTGCATCCGGGTTGGGCGGCGCATGCCGCGCTGTTCGCCGTACTGCTTGCGAAGTCGGGCTTCCACGGCGCGGATCTGCCGCTGGAGGGCCGTTACGGGGTGCTCAACGCCTATGGCGACGCGCCCAGGCCGGAGTTGGCGACCGCCGAGCTCGGCGAGCGCTGGGTGCTGCTGCTGACGGCGATCAAGCCGTACCCGTCGTGCCGGTACACCCACGCCGCCGTCGACGCGGCGCTCATGCTTCGGAAACGAGTGGGCGCCGCGTTCCGCGCGGGTG
The DNA here is from genome assembly GCF_050699935.1 of Actinophytocola sp. NCBI lineage: Bacteria > Bacillati > Actinomycetota > Actinomycetes > Pseudonocardiales > Pseudonocardiaceae > Actinophytocola > Actinophytocola sp. The sequence goes on along the minus strand of NZ_JBOHGB010000004.1, from coordinate 54,059 downwards.
GCACGGTGTCACTGCGACTCTCGCCGTACGCACACCAGATCGTCGGCGAGCGCGTCGGACCCAAGCTGCGGCCGCGCAATCTTGTGGACGCGCAGTTCAGTGTGTACTTCCAGGTGGTGGCCGCGCTGCTGGACGGTCGCGTCGGCCTTGACGCCTACGCCCACATTCGTGACGGCGAACGGGAGGACCTGACGGCCCGGGTGTTCGCCGAACCCGATCCGGAGCTACCGGCCCTCGCGGCGGTGGCCACCTACCGGTCGCCGCTCGGCGAGGAAACCACCGTGCGGGTTGACGCGCCGGTCGGCGAACCGCCCGAGGGAATGCCGTGGGGCGCGATCGAGGACAAGTTTCACTCGCTCGCGCGAAGCTGCTTCGCCGAGGACGTGCGGACTCGCATCGTCACGTCCGCGCACGAGCTCGAGGGCGTCGTGGACCTCCGCCCCGTGTTGGCCGACCTGCGAACGGTGGTGGCGCGGTGACCCGCGGTCTGGCTCGATCGGTGTTGATCACCCCCGCGACCTCGGAGCGCATGCTGGAGCGCGCTGCGGGGTCGGCCGCGGACATCGTCGTGATCGACCTGGAGGACTCGGTCACCGCGTCGGACAAGGCAGCCGCGCGGGGCCGTGCCGTGGCGGCGGTGCGAGGGCTGGACTGGGGCGGGTCCTCCGTAGCCTGTCGGATCAACGCTCTCGACGGGCGCTGGGGTGCGGCGGATCTCGACGCCTTGCTCGGTGAGTGCGCTGACCTGCTCGACTCGGTCGTCGTGCCGAAGGTCCGCCTGCCGGAGGACCTCGCGCCGGTGCGCGGCGTGCACGCGAGCGTGATGGTCGAGGATGCCCGCGCCTACGCGTTCCTACGGGAGATCTGCGCAGTCGATGGCGTGAGGTCACTGATCTTCGGGCACGGCGACTTCGCGGCTTCGCTCGGCGTCGCGTCTGCCGTCTTGACGCCCGGTGCGGCGCCGGACCCGGCCGGACCCTTCCCTTCCGTTCGGGCCCACTTCGCGGTGATGGTGAAGGCCTTCGGCCATGTCGCGGTGGACACGCCGTACCCCGATTTCCACGATCCGGACGGATTCCGCGCGGAGGCACGTTGGGCGAAGTCAGCGGGGTTCGACGGCAAGCTGTGCATCCATCCCGATCAGGTGCCACTCGCGAACGACGTATTCGGGCCGACCGGTACGGAACTCGCCGCCGCCGCGGAGATGATCCAGGCGTTCGAAGTCCAGGAAGCCTCGGTGTTCGCCTGGCGGGGGCGCATGGTCGACGAGGTGGCGCTGCGGGTCGCGCGGGACACCTGGGAGCGGGGGAGGCAGGCCGGTCTGGTGTGATCCGGTCAGCCGGGCTACTCCTCGGCGGGGACCCGGAGCCGGGGAAGCGCGCACTTTCCATGAGGCAACGAACCCACCTACACGAGAATCCCGGGGCCAACGGCTACCGGTCTCCGGGCTGCGGTTCCCGGGCACCGAGGCCGGGCTCCGGCCGGAGGATGGCGCATCACCGCCACTCGCACAGGGGCGACGGGTCCTTGCGGCGGGCATGGATCAGCAGTGTGTCGACGACTGGGTCGCGTCCGCCCGCGCGGCTGCCCCGGGGAGTCAGTGAGGTATTTCGACGCAGCGCTGCGGGAACACGATCCTGGCGCGTACATCACCTACCGTCGGCTCACCAGGCCCGGCGTTTTCACGTGCTGTCATCGGTAGTTGCGGGCGCAGGTGGTCGTATTTGTTGTTCCGGTGGCATACGGCGAGTTGGAGTCGAGCGACGTGGCCGCAGCCTCCGATGAGGCGTTTGCCGAGGCGGCCAGTCCAGCCACTCCGAGATCCCACGGCCCATGACCCAGTCGATGTCGTCGCCCCACACTGGACGGAGGTCTTCGGTCATCTGCCGGACCGAGGTGCTGTAGTCGCAGGGCAGCCGCGTCAGGTCGGATCCCCAGAATATCCGTCGTACTCCGAAGGCGTCGCGGAGCGCGCGGACACTGTTCGCCAGAAGGGAGGCCGGGTAGTCGGTCGTGAAATGGCGGGGGAGCGCGGAGAGCTTGACCGCTAGGTTCGGGTACTGGGCCATCCGGCACAGCCGGGTGATCCAGGTGGCAGCCGCCTGGTTCCGTGCCCCGGTCGGCAGGTTCGCATGATCGAGGATGAGTCGCAGCGCCGGTTGCTGGGCGAGAAGCGCTTCGATTGCGTGCATGCCTTGCGGTGCGTACATCATTACCGGTATGTCGGCGCGGTCTGCGAGCTGCCATAGCCAGTCGAGGGTACCGTCCGCCAAGGTTCGTAGTCGGTTCTCGGTGTGCAGTGCTACCCGGACTCCTCGGAAGGACTCGTGACGCCACCTGGTCAGCACGTGCTCTCGGTCAGCCGGTTCGAACGGGGACAGTCTTGCGATGAATGCCAGCCGGTGCGGCACCTTTGACACGGCGGAGAGCAGGATCTCGTTGTCGTCGGCGCTCCACGTGGGCAGTAGGGCCATGGCGCGGTCGACTCCCGCACCGTTCATCGCCGACAGAAGCCGGGACGGGGTGAGGGGCGTGGTCTGATGTGGTCGCGCGCCGGGCGTGACCCGCCACCAGACGTGGACTTGGGAGTCTGTAACGATCATCAGCGCATGGCAGCCAGGACGGCTGCCATCACTTCGTTTGTGGTGGCGTGGCCTCCCTGGTCCACTGGCAGCGTCCGGCCCTCCCGCATGACGTCGGCGACGGCGGTACGCACCTGTTTGGCTGCCCGGTCCAACCCGATGTGCTCGAGGAGGAGGACTCCCGAGAGCAGGAACCCGATGGGGTTGGCGCGTTGCAGCCCTGCGTACTTCGGCGCGTTCCCGTGGCCTGGCTCGAACACCGTCGTGCGTTCTCCGTCGGTGTTGAATCCCGGCATCATGCCGACGCCGCCGGTGATGCCCGAGCACAGGCCGGCGAGCACACCGCCGTAGGAGCTCGGGCAGAGCAGGATCTGGTACGCCAGCGGGTCGAGTGCGAGGTGCATGGTGAGTACATCCATCGCCTCGCCGGCGATCTTAAGGTCGGGAAACTCCTCGGCCACATCCATCGCGGCGGCGAGGAACAAGCCGTCGGTCGCTCTGTTGGTCGGGGCCTGGTTGGCGACCGTCACCCGGTTCAGGCCATGGTGGAGTGCGTAAGAGTAGGCGTAGCGAGCCACCCGTTCGGCCCCGCGTCGGGTGATGAACTTCAGTTTGACGCCGGCATCGGGACCTATCGGCTGCTCCGCGCCTCTGGTGTCCTCGGTGACGTCCCTGATGATGACGATCTCGGTGCCGGGGAACCGTGTTCGGGCACCATCGAAGCTCGATGCCACGCGTACGTTGCACCACAGGCCAAGTTCCGCTCGTAGCCGGGAGTTGGGGCTGGTGTAGCCGGTCATCGGCACGCCCATCGGGCCCTTGACGCACAGTCCGTGGTGGCGTACCGACTCGACCACGTCGTTCGGCAGTGCGACACCACGGCGTTCGTACGCGGACTCGCCGGCTTCTACCTCGTCCCATTCGAGATCGGGAGCGGCTGCGTGCAGCACCGGCATGCTGGCGGAGACGATCTCCGGACCGATGCCGTCGCCTGGGATGAGCGTTACGCGGCGAGATGTCATTGCGATTGCTCCTTGTCGACCCGGTCACGATGATCTGGATGACATATGGACAGCAGCGCTTGTGCGCGTTCCTGCGCGGTGTGTCCGCGAAGTTCTGCTACGCCGTACTCGGTCACGACGTAGTCGACCAGTGTCGCCGGGAGCGTGGCGACCGGGTCGTCCGTGAGTCGGGCGACGATCCTGGAGTAGCGCCCGCCGCCGGCGGTCGACGGTAGGGCGACGATGGACCTGCCGCCTGGTGACAGTGCGGCGCCGATGGCGAAGTCGAGCGAGCCTCCCGTGCCGGCGACCTGACGGCCGCGCAGCGACTCGGCGTTTACCTGGCCACGTAGGTCCACTTGCAGGGCTGAGTTCAGTGCGGTGAAGCGCGGGAGCTTGGCGAGGACGGTCGGGTCATGGGTGTAGGTCGCCGACCGCATCTCGACCGCCGGGCAGGACTCCGCGAACGCGAACAGGTCCGCGGTGCCGATGACCTGATTGGCGATCATGAGGCCGCGGTCTACCGGCTTCCTCGCGCCGGTGATCGCCCCCGCGTGGTAGAGCCACATCATGCCGTCGGTCAGGAGGCCGGAGTGGATGCCGAGATCGCGGTGCGTCTTCAGGGCCCGCAAGGTCGCGTCCGGTACGCCCCCGATGCCGACTTCGAGCGTCGCCCCGTCCGGTACCAGCTCGGCGATGAACGCGCCGATTCGTTCTGCCACCTCGTCTACTGCCGGCGGGGTCGCCGGTGTCGGCGGCTGCGCGACCTCGACGATCCGATCCAGCTGGGTGACGTGTATGCGTGGCACGCCGCGGATCTTCGGCATGCTGGAGTTGACCTGGGCGACGACGGTGCGGGCCCGAAGCGCGGCGATCGCGGTGAAGTCGACCGAGGTGCCGAACGAGCAGTATCCGTCCTCGTCTGGGGTCGAGACGTTGACCAGTGCCACGTCCGGCGTGATGACGCCGTCTTCCAACCAGCGGCACGCGCGGTACACCGAGCACGGCAGGTAGTCCGCGTGACCGTTGGCTACCTGCGCTACGGCTTGGCCGGCTGGGGCGTAGGTGATCAGCCGGAAGCCGCCCGAGCCGATCGGGTCAGCGAGAATCTCGCGAGTTCCACGCACTGCCTGAAACCCGCGGCACCCAGCGAGTCTTGACTCGGTCACCAATGCGTCGATCAGCTCCTGCGGTTCCCCGCCGTAGGAAGTGAATACGAGCAGGCTTCCCGGCTCCACCACCTGGATCGCGGCCCGTGCGTCCACGCAACGATCTCGGTACACGGCCCGCCAGCTTGGTTCGCTCACAATGCTCCTACCTTGGCTCCCATCGCGGCGCGACGGCATGTCGCGCTACTCATTCGGATACCGCAATGACACGTGTCGGACCGTCGCCGGGAGCCGGTCCTTGATCATCTCGAGCATGATCGCCTTCGGCACGAGGCAGTCGGCGCAGGCGTCCGGGCCGGCGACGATGCTGACCGCCACGTTCCCCGCGGCCACGGTCTCGATCGCCATCTCGTATCCATCGGCGGCGAGCACCCGTGTCACGTCCGCAATCGCCCGCGAGACGTCTCCCGCCATCTTCCGGTTCGCGTCTTCCATCAGACCGCCAGTTCCGCCACGTCGATGACGTTCGCCAGCCGAGGTAGCACTTTCTCGAGAGTGAATGTGTGAATCTCCGGGTCGGGCGCGGCGCAGCAGTCCTTGAGCACCGTGACGGCCAGGTCGCGGTCCACCGCCGGTCGCACCGTCGATTCGACGCCCAGGTCGGTGCGCACCCCACCGATGATCAACTCCCGCACGCCGAAACCGCGCAGAAACAGGCAGGCGGCGGGCGACCGCAGGCGGCTGGTGGAAGGTGAGCATGGCAGGTACCGTCTGGGGCCCTCAGCACGTCGTTCTGCATGTCGATGACAACCAGAGCCGAGCGTGAGTCGTTGTCTCGCATGCCGATACCGCCCTTGCCGCTCACATTTCCGTGCCTCTCTCGTCCAGAGAGGTGGCACCGGACGCGACGAGCTTGGAGATGTCGTCGCGGTCGTAGCCGAGGAGGCTGGTGAGGATCTCCACCGTGTGCTCGCCCAGGGTTGGCGCCGGCCGCAGCGGCGGACGTCGGTGGCCGGGGTACTTGATCGGCCGTCCAGTGATCTGCAGGCGACCCGCTTTCGGATGCTCGACCTCCTCGATCATCTGTCGGGCGAGCGCGTGTGGGTGACTGGCGACTTCCCCGACGGAGAGGATGGGCGCGTTGGGGATGTCCTCGCGATCGAGGATCTCGCACCATTCCGCCCGGGACTTGGTGCGAAACGCGTTCGCCAAGATCGCGCTGAGCTCACCCTTGTGCTCCACCCGGAGGTCATTGGTCGCGAACCGCTCGTCGCGAGCCAGCTCCGCGACGCCGAGGGCATTGCACAGTCGCCGCCAGAAGGAAGTCTGGAAGGCCGCGACGACGATGAAGCCGTCATTGGCTCGGAATCCGCCGTACGGATAGATGCTGGGGTTCCCCGAGCCCGCCTTGGGCGGCTCTTTCTCAGTGAGCAGGTAGTCGGTGTAGTAGTAGTGCATCACGCTCATCATCGAGTCGTACAGGCTGATGTCTATCGGACCGCCGACACCGGTGACGGATCTCCTGTGCAGTGCGGCGAGCACCGCGATGGCGCCGAACATGCCACCCGCGATGTCGCCCATCGGAGCGCCGAGCCGGACTGGAGGTCCGTCTACTTCCCCGGTGACCGCCATGGCACCAGTCATGGCCTGGGTTACGACATCGAACGACGGGCGGTCACGCAGGGGCCCGGTACCTCCGAACCCGGAGATCGAGCAGACGATCAGGCCCGGCATGTCCGCCTCCAGCTGGTCGTAACTGAGGCGGAGGCGACGCAGAACGCCTGGCCGGAAGTTCTCGACGAGCACGTCGCACCGCGCGGCCAGTTCGCGGGCGACACGCAGGCCATCCTCGTTCTTCAGGTCGAGCACGATGCTTCGCTTGTTCCGGTTGGCGGTCATGAAGTGCGTGCTCTCCCCGCCCACCTTCGGCCCGCTGTACCGCGATTCGTCACCCTTGCCCGGACGCTCGACCTTCAGTACCTCCGCTCCGAGATCCGCGAGCACCTGCGTGCTGAACGGGCCGGCCAGCACCCGAGTCAGGTCCAGTACCCGTACTCCGTCGAGCGGCCCGCGGCTGTGGTCTTCTCCTCGGTTCTCGTAACTGTCAGTCGGCACGCCGAATCACCCCTTCACGTTCCATGGACAGGTCCTCGTCTTTCCCGGTCGTGGCCGAGGGAAGCGCGATTGTGGCGGTGGCGGTGGCCGTGGCTTCGCCCCGCTGGTCCACCGCGCGCAGGTCGCATTCCACGGTGTGGGTACCGTCGTCGATACCCTTCGCCGTGACGACTCCGGACAGGGTTGTCAGATCGCCTTCCAGGTTGAACCGCCGTACCTCGACGCGAAGGCGCTGAAGCCAGCCGTCATCTCCGCACCAGTACGTCGCCAACGTGCAGAACCAGCCAATTCGTTCCGGCCCGAGGTCATATGCTGCCGGCACGCCGATGGAACGGGCGAACTCGCTGTCCCAGTGGCCTCTCGACGGGCCCTCCGGAATGCCTTGGCCATTCAGCACGCCGGCTCGTGGATGACGCCGTAGAAAATCGAACCAGTATCCGTGCGATTTCAGGAACTGCCCGCCGTAGGCCCGCAGGAAACCGATCGACGTGGTGGCGGTCCACGGCCCGCGGATGAGCGGACCGATGGTGTCGCCGACCCGTACGTCCTCCCAGTAACGCGGGGTCGATCCCCGTATCAGAGTTGGCTCCTGGGCGTACTGGTCCGAGATTCGCTCGATCTCCTCGGGGGGGTATGTCGCGGGTGTCAGTGTGCTGGTCGAGCCGTTCGTGGAGCTCCGTTGTCGCTCCATCCGAAGACCCCATGGCCAGGTGCGTGCGACGACTTCCTGGTGCTGGTTGACGAATTCCACCTCGGAGACCTGTTTTATCATCCGGCCGCCAGATCGCCGTCTCAGTTCCACTACGTCACTCAATGACATCGTCACGGAGATCGAGTCATTGCGCCGGACCGGTAGGTACCATTCGTGATCGGCGCCCGCGAAGAACGAGTGGACACCGGGCAGTCCGCTCCGGTCGCCGATCGCCTGCAGGCTGAAGCCGTACAGCATGCTCGGCTGGGCGATGATCCCGCCATAACGCGTGGCCGAGCTGTACTCCTCGTCAGTCCACAGTGGATTAAGGTCGCCTATCGCCCGAGCCCAGATGCGAATCGCGTCCTTCGTTGCCTCCTCGAGTGTCGGCTCCTCCCGGGTCCGCCGCACGGCTCCGATCCGCTCCCGTAGGCGTGTGACGGCTTCATCGGTTATGCGGACCGCCGTGTCGTTCTTCTGCACCGAAGGTCACTCCCCTTGGTTCATAGTCGTACTGCTCGCAACGTTCGATGCTTTTCTGGGCCGCCGACGAAATCGGCGGGGCAGCCAGGACTGCCAGACCAGCAAGACGACGGCAAGGATCAGTAGTGTCAGAGTCACCGGGCGGGTGAGGAAATCCTGCAGGCTGCCACCACTGGTCAACAACCCTCGCCGGAACGACGACTCGAGCAGGCTGCCCAGGATGAAACCTATCGCCGTCGCCGCGACCGGAATCCTGTACACGCGCAGGAAGTAGCCGAGCACGCCGAAAGCCATCGCCGTGTACACGTCGAACCACGACCCACGCACCGTGTACCCGCCGAGCAGAATGAGCAAGACGCTTGTCACCGCGACCACCGGTGGCCAGACCAGCTCGATCCGTTTGGACAGGCTGCACGCCAGGTACCCGATGGGAAGTAGCGCGACACCCGCCAGCAGCAGTCCGGCAGCGGTGATTCCGACCAACTCGGGGCGGTTCGCATACAACAGCGGGCCTGGCTGGACCCCCTGCACCACCAGGGCGCCTAGCAGGACCGCCATCGACGCGGACCCCGGGATGCCAAGGCCGAGCGTGGGTACCAGGTCGCCGCCGAAGCAGCTGTTGTCCGCTGTGTTCTGAGCGAACAGGGCTTCCTTCGAACCCTTCCCGAACAGCTCCGGCCGTTTCGCCACCAGCCGTGACTGCTGGTACACGATGAAGCAGGCGGCCGTGGCGCCAACGCCAGGGATGATGCCGAAGACGAATGCGATCGCGGCACCGAGCAGCCCGATCGTGGCGTAGGCGCGAAGTTCAGAGAAGGGGACGGAGATTCGCCCGAACCGGGGCCAGGACTCTCCACCGGTGCTCGCCGAGCCGCTCGCGAACGTTCCCTGGTCGATCTTGTGCAGCAGCTCCCCCAGCCCGAGCAGCCCGACGATCACCGGGACGACCTGGAAGCCCCCGAACAGATCGTTGACACCGAACGTGAACCGCGGTACCGACGAGATCGGATCGGCGCCGATCGTCGCGGTGATCGCCCCGAGCAAGACCGCGCCGATTCCTTTCAGCACATCGCCCTCCGCGAGTCCGGCGACGGAAAGCAGGCCGAACACGGTGATCGCGAAGATTTCCGGCGGCAGTACCGACTTGGCGACGAAGGTGAGCGGCAGAATGGTCAGCGTGAACATCAGCGCGCCGAAGATCTGCCCGAACACCGCTCCGATCAGGTTCAGGTACAGGGCGGCACCGCCCTCCCCGCGGCGAGTCAGCGCGTGTCCCTCGATCGCCGTAATGGCGGCCGGCGGTGTGCCCGGCACTCCGATGAGCGTGGCGGTGAGGCCGTCGCCCAGGTGCGCCCCGGCAGCCGTCGCCACGATGAGCACGATGCCGTGGCCAGGGTCCATCGCGAAGGTGAAGGGAATGACGAGCGTGATCCCGATGAGGGTGGACACGCCGGGTAGCGCTCCGACGATGATGCCCCACACCACGCCGATCACGAGCAGCCCGAGAACCGAGGGCGTCAGGACCTCGCGAACACCGTCCAGCAGAAGTTCCACGAGCTACCTCCACTGGCTTACAAAGTATGGCCACAACGGAATGTCGTACCCGAGGAAGAGGACGAAGACGGCATAGCAGATCGCACTACACAACAGGCTGAACACGACGAACCGCAACCACTGGTTCGATCTCGCTGTCGCCCGGGTGAGGGCGAGCAGGAACAGTGGTGCCGTTACGAGATATCCGAGGTAGGGCAACAGCAGCACGAAAGGAATCGCGGTCGCCACTGAGTACCACCGACCACGCGCGACCGTGCCGATGGGCGCGGTGTCAGCCGTCTCGCTCTCGCCCGTTTCGGCCGTGCCGATCTTTTCGGTGTCGCGTACCTGGGCGGCACCTTTTCGCCGTCGACGCCCGTATGCGGCGAAACCGCGTCCGAGAACGGCGATGCCGACGGCGGCGAGCAGGATGCCGAGAGCTCTTGGCATGGTCGCCGGCCCAACCGCCCCTGTGCCGGACAGCATTCCCGTGTCGCGTATCGTCTGCGCCCCAACGAAGAGTGACACACCGACGATGACAAAGAACGTGCCAGGAACCAGGTCGATGGACGCCCCTCGGGTCGCCTGCTCGTCACGAGCGCCGGGTGGCCGTGGCTCGTCCGGCATGCGCACCGGTCGCAATCTGCTCGTCATGTCTGGGCACCGAGGAGCTAGGCCAGGCCAAGATCTTTGGCGAACTGCTGCGCTTGCTCGTAGATGTCCGTCATGTCCTCCTGCGTCTGCTCGGCGTCGACGTAGCCCGCATGCCACTGCAGCTTGCCTTCGAAGAGGTCGTTGAACGCCTTGTTGTCGACACCCTGATGGACGAGATCGCTCAGCACCGAGATGCGGTTGTCGGGCACCTTGCTCGACGCCACGACCATGAACATGTTCTCGATCTCGATCTCGTACCCAAGCTCGGTGAGCGTCGGGACGTCCTCGGCGAGCGGACTGCGTTCGGCACTTGTGGAGGCGAGCACGCGGGCGTCGTTCGACTCGATGTACTGGGTGAGTCCGGACAGCGACCCGATGGCGATGTCGGCGCCGCCGCCGAGCAGCGTCAGCATTGACGAACCCGCATCCGGATGTGGAATAACGGTGAACGGTGCCGCCGTCGCGCCGACGGCATCACCGAGCCGTGCGATCGTCAGGTGGTGGATGGAGCCGACGGACGCCGGCAACGCGACCCTGATCTTCGCCGGGTCTTTCCGTGCAGCGGCCGCGAAGTCGTCCACGGACCGCCACGGTGAATCGGATGGCACGGCGAGCGCGAGCGGGCTGCTGCCCAGAGCTGCGACGCCGCGGAACTGATCGAACGCGAACGGCGCCTCGCCGACGGCCGTCGCCACGACTGTTGCGTTCGTGATGATCGCCAGCCGGTGCCCCGAGTCGGCCTCCGGCTCGGCCAGCATCCTTCCGACCGCGTCATTGGTGCCGGCTCCCTGTACGGCGTTGACGCGCACATCGACCGGCGAGATGGGCCGTATTCCGGACTCGGCCAGGGAGCGCCCAACGATCTCGGCGGTCCCGCCGGGATTGGGAAGCGTGAAAACGATCGGTTCGGTCGGAAAGTCGGCCGACTGCTGGTCGGAGCCTGGGCCGGTCGCTCCGCAACCTGCCAGGACAAGTGTTGTGATGGCAAGCAGGATGCTTGGTCTGCGTCTCATGGTGTACCTCTACGGCGTTGTAGGTGAGCTCGACTAAGGGGAGTCAGGGTTTGATCAGCCGGGTAACGGCACGTGTGGCGCCGTAGGTGGGAATGAACGCTGAGTGCCGTCCGGGGCCTCCGGACACCACCAGCATGATGTCCTCCCATTTCTCGGCAATCGGCATTGTCGCGTCCTCTCCGCCACCGTCCAGGTAGGACATCGCCGCCTCGCGTCGAAATCCGGTCCAACGGCCGACATGGTGGCGTTCGACGAGTGATCGTGAGAACCTCGAGAGCCTGATTCCGCTCAGCTCGAACAGTGCCCTCTTGGCATCATCCTTTGTGTAGCCGTCGTTGGCGATCGTCGCGGCATGCTCCGGCGAGAGCATGACCAGGGGCTCGGCGTCGTAGTAGACGTTGTTCGACCCGGTGGTGGCCATCGCCCCGGCAATCGTCGTCAGCATGCCTATGGCATCCGTCGACCCGTGGTCATTGATGTTGTGCGGAGCCTCGGCGCCGACGATGGTGACCGTGCTCTCCGAGTCCGCGAATCCCCGCTCCGCCCGCAGGCTTGGCCATGGGCTTTCTTCTTCGTTCTCCCCGGCGCAGTAGCTGTACTTCGCCGGCGACCCATGCGTCGCCTTGTCCGAATCGCCCGGTCGACAGTTCCCCGCGTTCATCAGGACGAGTCGCAGTGCTCTGCCGATGCACGCGTTCGCCCGCGTGCCCTGCCCGAGGACGTTGTAGCCGCTGTTGATCCCGACCTGTTGCCGAACGGGGCCGTTCACGATGATCAGCGGGGATACGGGATGGGTGGTGGTCTGGATTCCCGCGATGTTGAGCTCGGGCGCCATGGTGGCCTCGACGGCGGCGAGGACGACAGGGAGGTGCCCGGGTTTGCAGCCCGCCATGACGGCGTTCACCGCGACCTTTTCGACGGTCAGCAGGCCCATCGCGGGCGGCACGAGCCCGAGAACTTCGGCCGGTTGCCGCGATGTCCCGGACAGCATCGCGGCCACCCGGTCATAGGTGGGCGCGACGACCGGTAGTCCGTCCGTCCATCCGTTCGTTTCCGCGAAATCCAGGAATTCCTCGTCCTCGACGAGGATCCGCGTCGATTCCAATGAACGCGTGGTAGGCATGAGTCTCCCGTTCTCTGAACCTCGGTGTTCTCGACGGCCCGGTCGCGTCAGCTGGGACTGCTGGCGAGCAGGAGATTGGCGACTTCGGGGATGATCTTTCTGGCAAGGTCCACGACATCGGATGCTTCCGGAACGTCGAACGGGTGCGGGACCTCGATCATTGAGATGCTCGGCAGACCGTTGGCCAATGCCTCGGCGGTGGCCAGGTTCACGAAGACCTGGCTGGCGATGAGTACGGTAGGAATGCCGACTTCCTCCAAGGCGAGCATGTCCCGGACGAGCCAGGACGTGCACGAGCCGCAGTCAGCTACCGCCAGGATCACGGCATCGCATTTCTGCTCGAAGTGCCGAAGGTCGTCGGCACTGATCCGTACCGGTGCTTGTGGCTTCCGTACTCGCAGCGCCTCGGTCATTTCATACTGCTCGCCAAGTTGGCTGGACAGTTCGTCGAACAGCACCGGGACGTTCGGCTTGTTGTTGTTCACAAAACCTAGACTGCGTCCATTCAGCTTCGCGAGTCTGGGAGCTGGTGTAATCGCCAATGCCGACCTCGGCGGCACAGTCGGGTCGAGGACCTCAATGCTTACCATTTTTCTTCCTTTTCTTGTCGACCCCCGACACGTGCGAGTTCAGAGCGCTATCAACGCCGTGGCGGCACGGGACACGCCGAAGGTCGGAATCCAGCACGAGTGTTTTCCAGATCCACCGGCGACTACCACGAGGATGTCTCGCCAGTCCGCGGTGATGGGCACGAGGCTGTCGCTGTCCCCGTCTTCGATCCACCTGTCCCAGAACTTCACGAACGAACCGCGGTCTCGTACGGCGGCCATCGGCTTTCGCGCGTTCTCGTACAGGAACCTGCGTACATCGTCCTTGGTCCAGCCGTCAGCACGGATCCGACGGGCGTGGTAAGGGCAGAGCACGACCACGACCTCCGACCCGTGGTGGTGGATGTTGTTTCCCGCGCTCGCCGCCATGCTGTCGGCGACGGTCCGCACGATGCCGTGTGCGCTCCCGTGGACATGCTCGTTGATGTTGTGCGGCGCTTCGGCGGCGATGACGGTCACCGTGCTGTCCGACGTTTGGAACCCCAGTTCGACGTGCAGTGGCGACCACGGGTTGGCGCCTTCGTTCTCGGCCATGCAGTAGCTGTACTTCCCAGGCATGCCTTGTGTGGCGCGGTCGACCTTTTCGGGCACCGCTCCACCTATGTTCGTCAGGCACAGGCGCAACGCACGCCCGATCGCCGCGTTCGCGATGTTGCCTTGGCCGAGGACGTTCGCTCCAGAGTTCATGCCGGTGGCCTCAGCCCACGGGCCGTTGACGATCAACAGTGGCGTGCATGGATTGGTCGTCGTCTGGATGCTCTCCAACATGAACTCTTCGGCCGACGTCGCCTGCACAGCCGCGACGACCGCGGGGAAATGCGCAGGCCGGCAACCGGCGATGGCGGCATTGACCGCGACCTTCTCGACGGTGGCGAGGCCATATCGCGGGGGCAGCACGCCGAGCACATGGTCGGCCGGATAGGACGAGCACGCGACCAGTTCGGCTACGTACTTGGGCGTCGGTAGGCCAATGGGCAGTCCGTCCGCCCATCCGCGCGCGTAGAATTCCGCATTGGCCTCGGTGACGCCGTCGATATCGTTGGAGACGCTGAGGTACTCCGGCCCGGGGCGCGGCGCGCTCCTGGCCGCGTCGGCGAGCGCAGCGGCGACCAGATTGTCCACTGGGTCGGTCAGCACCTCGAAGATGTCCCGCACGACAGCCTCGGCCAGGCCAACCACCTCGTCCTGCGGAAGCTGGGACAGAGCGGGCACGACGACGACGGGCAGGCCGGGCAGCCCTTCGGCGGCAAGGGTGAACCTGCACTCGGTGATCACCTCGGTGCAGGCGATGAGTGCCGTCGGTGTCCCCGACCGCTCGAGCCGAACCGCGTCGCGTACGGTCCAGGACATCGCCGCGCCGATGTCGGCCGCCGCGACGAGCACCAGGTCGCAGTCCTCGAACATGTCGAGGTCCGGTTCGGGGACGCCGACATGTCGTTTCGTACGCCATGTCGTCAGCTGTGCCGACGTCGTGGCCACGATCTCTTCCACGCAGGCGCGAAGAAGAACGTCCGCATTCGGTCGGTTGTTGTACAGAACGCCGATCCGCGCGCCGTCCAGCTTGACCAACCGCGGGGCGATATCCGACCGTTCGGGAATTTCCGGGGCCGCGGCGGGGCTCAACAACTGAATGAATTTCATGCGGTCTGCTCTTTGCTCATCGCCGAGATAAGAAATTCATGTGCGCGCTGCAGGTGGGAAGCTATTTCGTTCTCCGCCGTGCCTACGTCCCCGTCTCGCACAGCAGCGATGATTCTTTCGTGCTCCTCATCGGTATGGTGCAGCCGTGGCGGGCCCTGGCCGCTGCTGGAGAAACGGTACTGGTCGACCCGGTTGTACACCTGAATGAGAAATCGCTCGAGCATTTCGTTGTTCGTCATGCGATAAATGGTCTCGTGAAACGCCCGGGCCGCGTCGACGGCGGCCATGGTATCGCCGCCAAGCAGTTCGTACCGCATGTCGTGCAACGTCTTTTCCAGCTGGCGCGCCAGTTTCTTCCGGTCTCCCGCCATCGCTTGGCGGATCGCCAACTTCTCCAGCGACAGGCGAATGAGATGGATGTTCGTCGCCTCGGTGATCGTAAGGCCTGCGACCACGAGCCTGCCTTGCTGCCGGACCGCCAGGCCTTCCGACTCCAGCTGCTGAAACGCCTCCCGCACCGGCGTTCGGCTGACGTTGAGCCGGGCGCTGACGTCTGGCTCCGACAACCGCTCCCCAGGAGCGAGCTCCCCTCGGAGGATCTCGTTCCGGAGGGCGTCAAAGGCCAGCTCAGAGGCAGACCGTGATGCTCGTCCAGTCCTACGGGGTGGCGTCGTCAGCATACATGTATACTTGCATGCACGGATACACGAGTCAAACGATCTTCCAGTGTTCGACCACTGAGTGCACCTGTGTGTTTGGCATTGAGAAGCGCGTGAACCACGCTCGTGCCGCGGGGCGGCACACTGGCTGCCGCCGCCCATGGGTGGCGTGCGGGATTCGCGGCACCGCCTCCGGTCTAGGACCCGCACGTCGCGAACAGCGAGCCTGAGGTGTCCCAAGTGGACGATTTGAGTACCTTCACGGAACGCAGCGACGTGGTGACCATCCACACCCCGCTGCTGCCGGAGACCACGGGCCTGATCGGCGCGGAGGAGCTGCGTCGGCTCGGATCGGACGACCTACTGATCAACGTAGCGCGCGGCGGGATCGTCGACCAGCAGGCGCTGGTGGAGGCGCTGGAGGCCGGCACCATCGGCGGGGCGGTCATCGACGTCTACGATCCAAAGCCGGCCGACGAGCATGAGCAACCCCGCGGTGGTGTTCCCGTGACGGTGAACCGCGAGTCCGCCGAGCAGCTCGGTAAGGGTCCGCCCGAAATGGTCATCTGGTAGTCAGACACCATGATTCGTCGCAGACCGACAGTACGTGCGCATTGATGAAGTCGATGCGCGGTAGCGCCGCATCAGCGCGACGAAGTTCTCCACGAGTCTTCCCCTTGGGATGTCTCAATCTTGGCGAGCACCGCGCCGGTGTCCACGACCTCGCCTATCGCGTGGGTCAGGGCCGTGATCTCCATCTTCATGGCCTCGAGCACGGCGATCGGGCTGCCAGCCGTGACGGTGTCTCCCTCTGTGACGGCGAATGCGACGACAACGCCATGCATGGGAGCCGACGATCTCCCGTGTGTCGGACTTCACCGGGTCTGGCGCGTTGGGCGTCTCGTCGCTGGGCCGGATTCGGGCAGCGCGACCGGCCGGACGGCGGCCGTTGCGGACTCCGTCGGGTGTCGGCGAGCCGTGCACCGTGACTCGAATGGTGCGGTCGGCGAGGCGCAGCTCGATCTCGCGGGGTGGGCCGGCGCCGTTCCGCGCGTGGGTGCCGCGTCGTTCGTTCTGTGGTCGCAGGGACGAAAGGTCCCATTCGGACTCCACGGAACCGTCGAGTGGTGGCCGGCGACGAACGCGGGACATGCGCGCGGTCACTCCCGACCTGTTCGGTGCCTACACGACCAACTTTCCGATCATGGAGTCGTACTCGGGTGGCACGGTCGATCGCGTGACCGTGCATGCGTACGGTGTTCTGGTCGAAGCCGAGCCGTCGCTTGGGGAGAGCCGCAACTGTGCCTGGACGATGTCGATTCCGGTCACCAAACTCGGTGACCGGATGCTCGACCTGTAGCCGGGTGTTCATCTCCGGGAACTGGAAGACTCACCGTCGTCGTCGAGCAGGAACTCACAGGTTTCCAGCGTTGACGTAGCCGGCGCGCTTGACGAGGCGAACGGCGGCCTCGGCGAGCTGCGCTCGGATGTGGTCGAGCACACCGGCAGCGGGAGTTTCCTCGACGAGCTTCTGCTGCCGTCGTTGCAGTGAGCAGTCGCGTTCGCCGAGGTGCACGACGGTGCCATTCTGGTCCGCGAGGATCTGTATCTCGACATGGCGAGGTCGGGTGAGGTAGCGCTCCAGGTGGCATTCGTCGCGGCCGAAGGCGGCCAACGACTGTGTTCGTCGGCGAAGGCCGTGGCGTCCTCGAGGCTGTCCGTTGGCTGCCCGGTGCTGGGGATGACTGGGACATCAGCAGCCCTGGCGATCGCGTGTGCGGTGAGCTTGTCGCCAAGCTGGGAGATAACATCTGGCGGCGGTCCGACGAAGACCATCCCCGCTTCGGCCACGGCCCGGGCGAAATCGTCGTGGGCGACGCCGATGGCGTGGGTCGCCATCTTCGCTGCCCGAGGTGACCGGGTTCGCCACTGGACACCGTTCAGGACGACGGCCTCTTCGGCCCTGGCTGTGAGCCGGGGCTCGCGGAGGTGGACCCGGTGCTGCGTCCCGGCGGCTCGCTGGTGATCGTCGACCTCGAAATGCGGCGCAGGTCCACGGCGACTGGATACGCACGGACATGCCCAGGTACGACACCGCGGAGGTCGACGCGTTCTTCGACCGGGGTTCACCGCCCGCCAGGTCGAGACGGTCTGGCGGGCGCCGACCATGCGGACCTGGTCGCGATGCTTCGGATCGAGTTCTCCGCGCGGGTCGCCGTGCGGAGCGATCGGCGAGGTCGTGGGCCTCCGGTCGGCTACCGGGTTGTACCGGCGCGTGCCGACCGGCTCGCCGCGTCCGTAGCAGGGTCACTCCCTGCGGATCATCTCGCCAGGAAGCTCCCGATGAGCCCAGCGAGCTCGGCGGGCCGGTCGAACTGGACGAAGTGGCCGCACTTCGAGAAGAGATGGAACTCGACGTCCTGGATGGTGTCGATCAGCGGCAGGGCGCGCTGGTAGGGCGAGTTGGCGTCCTCGCGGCCGAACACCATGAGGCACGGCTGGCGAATCGAGCGCATTCGCTCGCGAAACTCGGCGGCGTTGTGTCGGTGGTAGAAGGTGAGCACGTCGGAGTCGGACATGCGACGCAGATAGCGGTCCATTTGGCCGTCGTGGACGAAATGCTCGTAGGACGCGGTCAACCACTCGTTGTCGAGCCGGTCCGGGTGGTATACCTCGCCGCGCCACACGGTCATGAAGTTCGCCAGGCTGTTATCCGTCGTGACGCCGAAGCCGACCAGCCGGGAGACCTGGGCGGTGTAGCCGTTTCCGTCCAACGCCAGGTGCCCGTCGGGAGCTATCGACCCGGCGCCGAAGCCGACCAGCCGTGAGACGAGGTCGGGGAAGGCAGCGGCCAGCTCGATCGCCACCCGCGCGCCGCGGGAATGCCCCACCACCGCCACGTCGGACACCTGCAACGCCGCGCAGAGCCGGCTCAGGTGCCGCGCGACGTTGGCCGGCTCGTCGGGTACTGCCATCGGCTCGGAGCGGCCGTAACCCGGCAGGTCCGCCACGATGAGCCGGTAGTCGGGCAGCCGGGGCAGCAGCGGAGCCCACGACATCATCCCGGTGTTCCCTGGCCCGGAGCCATGCACCAGCAGGACCGGCTGACCGGTCCCGATGTCCGCGCCGATGTGCGTCCGGACACCGTCCACATCGATGATCTCGCCGATCGTGCGTGGATGATGGCTCGTCGGAGCTGGATCGTTCATGCGACCTTCCTGGTTATCCGAAGGCTCGATCGACAAACCGTATACCGTCGTCGGGCAGTGGTCAAAGCTGGATCACGGCACGCAGGTCAGCGTGCCGCTGCGGCTTCTAGCTGGCATGAAGAGCCGAATCATGGCTTGACCGAGAATTGAAATACGGTATACGGTCAGCACTGTTGATCGCCAGGGGTAGCCAGCCGGGCGACGTATACCCGGTATTTCCTCGGGAGTGGGTCGTGAACAACAGACATCGCCTTGTTCGCCTGGCACTCGCGCCGGTGCTGGTGCTCGCGGCCGCCTGCGGCGGGAACGACTCGGACGGCGCGGGCGGCGGCGAGCCGGTCATCACCCTCGGCGGGATCTTCCCGTTGACCGGTGGCATCGCCTCATTGGGACAGTCCATGGCGAACGGTACGAATATCGCCATCAAGGAGATCAACGATGCCGGCGGCATCGAGATCGACGGCCGGCGTCACCGGCTGGCAATGGACACCTGCGACGACGAGGGAACCGCGGAGGCGGCCATCGCCTGTGCGAGGAGGCTCGCCGCCGACGGACCGCCGGCGATCATCACGTTGGGCACCTACGCCGCGCTGCCGATGCTGGGCTTCAACGAACGCGACGGATACGTCCTGCTCGCCGCCAGCTCGGTACCGGAGCTGACCGAGCGGGGCAACAAGCTGGTCATGCGCATCGTGCACAAGACGAGCGACTCGGTGCCCAACCTTGCGGCGAGCACGGCCAAGCACTACGAGGAAGGCTCTGCCGAGGTGACCAACGCCGTCGCGCTTCGGGTCAACACCGACCTTGGTGCGGAGTGGGTCGAGGCATTCCGGAACGGATGGCAAAAGGCGGGGAAGGTCGCCGACAAGGTGATCGACTACGACCAGAACGCCACCGACTTCTCCCCACAGGTGGGCGCGGCTCTGAACAGCGACCCCGACGTGATCGCCTTCTCGGCCGGCTGCAAGCCAACAGCGATCTTCATCAACCAGGCGATACAGCAGGGATACGACGGCAAGTTCGTCTTCGGCTCCCCGTGCGCGGATCTGCCGACCCTGACCCCGCTGCTGGACGACATCGAGGTACTCGAGGACGCCGTGCTCGAGGTGACACCGTGGACACTTGGCGGGCCGGAGGTCGAACGGGTCCGCGACGCGATCCAGCGAGAGTACGGCGGTGAGCCCGAGTGGGTCGCGGGTCTCGGCTACGACGGGCTCCGAGTCCTGGCCAGGGCGATCGAGCTCGCCGCGTCGTCCTCGGACCCGCAGCAGATCCACGACAGGCTCCCCGATGCGCTGACCGAGTTGCGCTCCGAGTTGCTGATGGGTGCGCAGCAGATGGATCCCGAGACCGGGGACACGACCTTCAAGACGTCGGCTGCCGCGTATCAGCAGGGCGAGTTGGTCGAGATCGACGCGGGCTGACCGCCTAGCCCGCCGGCAGGAGGTGATCGGAGCGTGGAGCTGTTCGCGCAGCAAGTCGTCAACAGCGTGATGTTGGGCTCGACCTACGCCCTGATCGCGGTCGGCATCACGCTGATCTACGGCGTGCTCGACATCGCGCACGTCGCGATCATGCAGGTTGGTGTGATCGGTGCGCTCACCATGACCACGGTGATCGGCTGGGTGGGCAACTACTGGATCGCGCTGGCCGTCTGCGTCGTGGTGGCGACAGTGGTCGGAATGGGGTCCGGCCTGCTGGTGTTCCGGCCACTGGCCAACGATCCGCCGGTGAACGCCTTCATCGCCGGATTCGGGCTCCTCGTCTTCCTGGAGGCCGTCGGGCTTCTGCTGTGGGGGCCCGACCCGATCCGCGTGCCGGCGGCGATCACCGGCGTGGGCGAGATCTTCGGCGTGCGTGTCGTGCTGCACGGGCTGGTGGTCGCAGTCGTGGCCAACGCACTGCTGGCCGCTCTCGCGGTGTTCCTGAGGAGGTCGAGGCTCGGGCTGGGCATGCGCGCGCTCGCGCAGGACCGGTACAGCGCCGCGCTGATGGGCATCAGCCGGCCCCGGATCGAGCTACTAACGATGGCCGTGGCCAGTGCTTTCGCCGGTCTTGCCGCCGGCCTGCTGGCACCGACGACCTTCGTCCAGCCGGCGATCGGGCTGCTGTTGGTGGTCAAGGCGTTCGCCATCGTCGTCGTCGGGGGTATGGGGAGCATCAAGGGCGCGCTGATCGCGGCATACCTGCTTGGCTTCACGGAGAGCCTCGGTGCGGTCTACGGGTCGCCAGCGCTGGTCGACTTCTACGCGCTCGGCATGCTCCTGCTGGTGCTGGTGGTGCGCCCGAGAGGGTTCTTCGGTCGGCTGGAGGAGGTCCGATGAACCGGCCGGCTCGGCTCGGCGCACTCGCCTCCCGGCTCGCCCTGTGGTTCGTGGCGATCGGCGTGCCGGCCGTGTTCATGTGGTCGCTGTGGGGGATCAGTGGGGGATATCTGGTCACCGTCCTGCAGCTGACCATCGTCCTGGCCATCCTTACCTACTCGGTCGACCTCGTACTCGGCTACGGCGGCCTGGTCTCCGTGGCGCACGGATGCCTCTACGGCATCGGCCTCTACACGGTCGCCATCCTCACCACGAGGTTCGGCACCGGTTTCTGGCTGGCCTTGCTCTGCGGATGCCTGGCCGCGTGTGTCGTCGGCGGCGTGTTCGCGGTGATCACGCTGCGGCTGTCAGGGCACTACTTCACCTTCGCTTCGGTCGTTTTCGGCGCCGCCGCGTTCACCGCCTTCGACCGGTTCGACGGGCTGACCGGCGGGCCCCGGGGCATCTCGGGGGTGCCGCGCATCCCGCCGATCGGCCCGCTGCGGTTCGACTCGGACCTGTCACTGACCTTGTTGCTGCTGTTCGCGCTCGGCCTGGTGGTGCTGCTGATCAGCGCGATAGCCCGCAGCCAGGTCGGCGACCGGCTCGTCGCCTCGCGCGACAACGCGAGGCTGGCCCAGTCGCTCGGGGTGAACGTCGCCCGCGTGCGGATCTTCGTGTTCCTGATGAGCGCACCCATCGCGGCGTTCGCCGGTGGCCTGTACGTCTCGCTCATCGGTTACGCCAGCCCGGCCGACGCGGACGTGCTCACCGGCTTCGACAGCGTGATGTACGCGCTGCTCGGAGGGTCGGGGCAATTACTGGGCCCGAGCGTCGGCGCAGTGCTCGGCGGGTTCGTCCCCGAGGCACTGCGGGCCGTTCCAGAGCTGCGTCTGGCTCTGTTCGGCCTGGTGCTGATCATCGTGATCGTCTGGCGGCCCAAGGGAATCGTCGGCATCTACCGGGAACTGTTCGCGCCACTGCGAGCGGTGCGCCGCTCACCAACGGCGTCCGGGGTTGTGTCCTCCGACGAGCTCGTCGCCCGGCCGAGCCTGCGGCAGGTGCGGCACCCGAGCGGGCCCGAGGTCGTGCTGGCAGTCGAGTCGCTCAAGGTCAGGTACGGCGGTGTCACCGCCCTGGACGACGTGGCGCTGACCGTTGGGTGCGGCGAACTGCTCGCGGTAATCGGGCCGAACGGGGCCGGCAAGAGCACCCTCTTCGACGCCGTCGCCGGTCGTGTCCAGCCAGAGCGCGGCACCATCCGGTTGCTGGGGGAGAACATCTCCCGGGCGCCGGTGCATCGACGTGCGGCAATGGGTGTCTGCCGAACTTTCCAGGCGGTGGAACTGTTCAGGTCGCGGACGGTCTTTGGGCACCTGCGAATGGCCGCCCGCCACACCGACCTGGGAGCCGACCGCGTCGACGGCGCCCGCCCCTGCGTTCTGCGTCCGGATGAGTCCGGCCTGCGGTTCCTCGGCCTCTACGAGCGCAGGCACGAGTATCCCGAGACATTGAGCCTGAGCGAGCAGCAGCGGCTGGCTATCGGCTTGGCCCTGGTGCGGCGGCCGGCGGTGCTGCTGCTCGACGAGCCGTTCGCCGGCCTCAGCGGCGCCGGGCAGCGCGAGCTCATGGAAATCATCCGGGAGTTGAAGGACGGCGGCCTGTCGATCTGCCTGATCGAGCACAAGATGCACGCGGTCATGGCGCTGGCCGACCGGATCGTGGTGCTCAACGAGGGCAAGGTGCTCAGGACCGGCACACCGGAGGCGGTCCGCGGCGATGAGACCGTGCTGAAGGCATACCTGGGAGCGAAATATGCTCAAGTTCGAGAATCTTGACGTCTCCTACGGCCTCCGGGCGGCCCTGCGGGACGTGACGATCTCGGTCGGCGCGGGTGAGATCGTGGCGGTGCTGGGCGCGAACGGCGCAGGTAAGACCACGCTGCTGAACACCATGTCGGGCATCGTCAGGTCATCGTCGGGCCGGATCGTGTTCGATGGCCAGGACGTCACATCGTGGCAGACATTCCGGCGGGTGACGGCCGGCATCGTGCACTGCCCGGAGGGTCGGCACGTGTTCGCCGGCATGACGGTCGAGGAGAACTTGATCGTCGGCGCCTACCGCCGGCCGGCGGCGGGCCGCACCGAGGCTCTGGAGCGGGTGTACGCGCTGTTCCCGGCATTGGTGCGGCGAAGATCGATGGCTGCCGGCGTGCTGTCCGGCGGCGAGCAGCAGATGGTCGCCATCGGGCGCAGCCTCATGGCGCGACCGCGCTTGCTCGCTCTGGACGAGCCGTCGCTGGGTCTGGCGCCGTACGTGATCGAGGAAATGTACCAGGCGATCCTGGAGATTCGCCGGTCAGAGGAGTTGAGCATGCTGCTCGTCGAGCAGAACGCCGCGGCCGCGCTGGACGTCGCGGACCGGGGATATGTCATCGAGTCGGGATCGATACGGCTGTCCGGCACCGGGCCGGAGCTGGCCGGCGATCCCCGGGTGCGCGCGGCGTATCTCGGTGGGTAGGCCGGTGGTCGAACCCGCGGCACCCGGGTACCTGGTGGCCAGGGCGGTGCGCATGGCGTTCCTGGCGCGCGGGACGGGCCCGCGGCACCTCACGTTCCTGCCCGGAAACTTGTGCACCGTGCACTCCTGGTCGGAAGTGCTGCGGCGGCTGCCCGAGCCGGAGTATCGCTGTCTGGCGGTGGACTACCTGGTCGGGTCGGATCGGCCCTGGGGCGGTTGGACCGTGTCGGGCATCGCCGACCTGACCCGGGACGTGCTCGACACCTCGGGTGTCAGTCGGACCGTGCTGGTCGGCCATTCCGCCGGTGGGCTGGCCGCGCTGCTGTTCGCGCTCCGATTCCCGGAACGCCTCGCCGGATTGGTGGTCGTGGCGTCGGGCGCCAGGATGACAGGGCACCGGACCTTCGATGGGCTGGCCGAGGCGCTGTCCAGGCCCGAGGTGCCGCAAGGGTTTCTCGAGCGGGCACTGACCGGCATGTGGTCCGTGCCGCCCCCGGTCGAGGTGCTGGTCCGCGACCTTGGCCTGCTGGGCGCGGTGCGGGAGCGGATGCGGGATGTGCTGCTCTCGTGTGCCGACTACGACCTGCGCGGCCAACTCGGGTCGCTGTCGGTCCCCACGCTGGTGTGCCAGGCGGAGCTGGACCGCGGCCGGCCGCTGGCCCACGGCCAGGAACTGGCCGAGGGCATACCCGGCGCGCAGCTGGTCCGGTTCGACACCGGGCACATGATCCCGCTGGAGGATCCGGCCGGACTCGCGCACGCCCTGCGTGTGTTCGTGGGGACCGACGCCTGGGATGAGGAGACGGATCAACGGGAGAAGCGATGACGGCTGCTGAAGTCACCGCGGAGGCGGACCTGGTCGTACTCGGCGGTGGCATGGCCGGCCTGACCGCGGGCGCGTTCGCGGCCCGCCGGGGTCGGCGGGTCCTGTTGGTGGAGAAGGCGCCGCAGATCGGTGGCAGCGCGGTGCTCTCCAGTGGCTACGTGTGGACCGCGCCCTCGATGGCGGCCCTGCGCGAACGGGCGCCGCGCGGCAGCGTCGCGCTCGGAGAGGTGCTGCTCGAGGAGTTCCCAGCCACGATCGAGTTCATCCGGTCCTCGGGCGTGTGGATGTCGGAGGAGGTGACGGTGCTCGGCTTCGGGCGCGGGCACCGCATCGACGTCCTTGCCTACCTTCGACGCTGCGTGTCGATCATCGAGAATGCCGGTGGGCACGTGGTCCTGGCCGCACGGACTGTCACACTGCGCCAGCGCGAAGGGTGCGTGATCGGTGTGTCCCTGCTGGAGAACGGCGCGGAGGTCGAGGTCACCGCGCCGGCGACGATCCTCGCCACCGGCGGATTCCAGGGAGATCGCGCCCTGGTGGCGGAGGCCATGGGCCAGCAGGCCCCTGACCGCCTGCTGCTCAGGGCGAATCCGTACAGCACCGGGGACGCGCTGCGGTTGGCCAGGGCGATCGGCGCCGCCACCGCGGGGGACATGGACTGCTTCTATGGCCACCTGGTGGTGTCCCCGCTGGCCAGCTTCACCCAGCCGGACTTCGCCCGGCTGGCTGCCTACTGCTCGGACCGCTGCCTGCTGTTCAACATCGCCGGCAAGCGGTTCACCGACGAGTCTGCCGGCGACTTCGCGAACGCGCAGCAGGTGCTGCGCCAGGAGCAGGGGCGCGCGGTCATGATCATGAGCAACACCGTGCGGCACACCGCGGCGGTGGCGCCGGCGGTGCCCGGCCTGGAGGCGATCGACCTGATTCGGGAGGCGACCGCCGCCGGAGCCCGAGTCTGCTCGGCGCGCCGGCTCGACGAGTTGGTGGGACAGATTGAGTCCTGGCAGTTCCGAGCGCAGCCGATCGGGGACGCCCTGCGGGCCCGTCCCGACCCGCTTGACCCGCCGTTGTTCGCACTCGAGGTGCGGCCGGCGATCACCTTCACCCAGGGTGGGCTGGCGGTCGACCGTGACGCGGCTGTGCTCGACACCTCCGGAGTCCAGATCGACGGACTTTACGCCGCCGGCGCCGATGTGGGTGGGGTGTATCAGGGCGGGTACGCGGGCGGGTTGTCGCTCGCGGGGGGATTCGGGTTGCGGGCGGTTAGGAGCGTGACGGGTTGATGAGCTTCAGCCGTCGGGCGAGGCGTCGAGGTCGCGCAGCACCTGGACGACCTCGATCATGGTGGTGAAACCGGTGCTGAGCGCCACCAGCGCACCGGCCTGGAACAGCTGGTCGGAGGTTGCTCCGGCGGCGAGTGCCCGGCGGGCGTGGGTCTGCATGCTGATCCGGTAGCGGATCGCGGCGGCTCCGGCGAACAGCAGCAGCTCCCGGTACAGCGGTGGGATGTCTGCCTTCGTGGTGATGTGCGCGATGTAGTCGACCATCTTCCCGTGCGCCGTCTCGTCATGCCGGGCGACGAGCTCCTGCCAGGTGGGTTGTCCGGCCACGGTGGCTCCTAATCCATCAACGAGATTAGGATACGGTATACCGACCGTGAGTGTGACGCAACGTACCGATGGCTCAGGCAGTACCTCCAGATCGGGGTACGACATTCACTTATCGTAGCGAATCGGGTGTATGCAGTTTCGATTGACCGATCACAGGATCCGGTATACCGTCGTCCGTGCTGCAGAGGTGGTGTCCAATGGTCGAGCGGAAGCGGTTGTACATGGCAACCGAGCAGAACTGGGACTCGGCGGAGATATCCGATCAGGAATGGGCGTCGATGTCGTCCTGGTACGCCGAGACCCACGGCGAGGGCGGTCTGGACCTCGTGCCGTTCCTGCCGTTCATGCGGGAGCACCGTCCGGACGCGCTCAAGCGCTACCGGCAGTGGAACGAGATCGTCCAGGAGGGCGCCGGGCTGCGGAGTCCGCTGCCGGGCACCGTCATAGCGCTGCTCTACCTGCACTACTACACCACCCGCGCCTACCGGCACGGAATCCTCTACGAGGTGATCACCTCGCGCATGTGGCAGGCGAACAAGGCTGAGGTGCGGGACGTGCTCACCTTCGCGTGGCTGCACGCCGGTCCGCTCGGCATCACCGCGGCAGCGGAGTCCTCCGGCGAGTACCTGTCCACATGGGACGAGCAGGACGGCGCGCCGAGCACGGTGGACTGGCCGGCCGGCTGGGCGTTCGACTCGGACACCTTCGCCGCCGGCCTGGACTTCAGCCACCGCGAGCTCAGCACGGACGAACTGGCCGCCCTGAAGGACTGGCACCGTCGGACCGAGGGCGAGGTGCCCCCGTATGTGTCCTACCTGGGCGATCACTACCCGGAGGCGCTGAAGGTCTTCAGGTACCGCTATGAGACGGCCATCAAGGTGCTGCCCAAGCAGATGATCCCGTTAATGGAGCTGCACCTCGCGTTCCTGACCCAACGTCCGGCGGCTGCGCGCCGCGCCGCGCACCACGCGGCGACAATCGGTGTGACCGCACAGCAACTGGCGCATGTAGGTGCCAGTGTCCAGGTCTATCTCGGTTCGACCGGGATGGACATCGTCGCCGAAGTGCTCGCTTAGCTGGTCAAAGTCCGAACCCTTGGAGTCAGTCATGCTCAGACGTACTCTCGCGATCATGCTGGCCGGCCTGCTGCTGGCCGCGGGCTGCTCATCCGATGACGGGAACGGTGCTGGCGGCGCGGACGGGGCCGAGCCCGGGACGGTCGAAGTGTCGATCGGGATCAACAGGAACCTGCTGTTCCTCCCGGTGTGGGTAGCGGAGGAGCAAGCATTCTTCGCTAAGCACGGCGTGGATGCCTCGCTCGACGAGGTCGGGCTCGGCCCGGCTCTGCGGACCGCTCTGCTCAGCCGCACCGTCGACATGATCGCCCAGTCGCCCGAGGGGTCAGCGCTGCTGTGGGAGCAGGGTGAGACGGTGGTCAACCTGGTTGCGACGCAGGGAAAGCTGAGCTGGCAGCTGATACTGCGGCCGGGTCTGGAGGGCCAGGTCACCCCGGGTGACTACGAGGACCTGCGCGGGCTGCGGCTGGCCATGGTGGCCCAGGCAACCGGTCCCGACTATTACCTGCAGGCACTGCTTCGCGAGCATGGCCTCGAGCCTGGCAAGGACGTCACGCTGGTCGGTCAGGGCGCCGACTTCGCCTCGGGCCTCGCCCTGCTGGACCGAGGCGAGATCGACGGCATGATGACCGTCGAGCCAGCCACCTCGCAAGGCATCAACGACCACGACGCGTTCTCGTTCATCAACTTCGGCACCGACGAGACGTTCCAGAACGCCGGTGAGGTACCGATGGCCGCGGTGGCGAGCCTCGGCTCGTATCTGGAGGAGAACGAGGATGCGGCGCGGCGGGTGGTAGCGGCCGTCGTGGACGCGATGAACTACATCTCCGAGAACCCGAAGGAAGTGGCGGCCTACGCTGCCGAGCTGACCGGGCTCCCTGTGGAGGTCGCCTCGGGGATCATCGATCGAGAATTGGTGGACAACCGTGCGGCGATCTCCAAGGAGGGCTGGGACGCCCTGACCAAGGCCCTGCGGGACGGTGGGCTGGAGAAGCGCGCTCCTTACGAGTCTGTCGTGGCCACGCAACTCGCCGACGCGTGGGATGAGTACGGGGCGGACGGGTCCTAGGCGAGTTCTAGGTGAGTTTGACTCGGCCCGCCCATCGGGGAAGGAGGAGTCAGAGGTGGCAAGCACGAGGTTCGATCGCCGCCCGGTGGCTTATGGGTACCGCATGCTCCGAACCTTCGGTTGGCTGCTGGCCGTCGCAGTGATCCTGCTCGCCTGGCAGCTGGTCACTGGATTGGGACTCGTCGATCGCTCGGTCCTGCCCTCGGTCACCGACACGGTCGCCGCCGTGTACACCGACGTCCGGTCGGCCGCGTTCTGGCAGGACGTGGCGCATACGTCGCTCTACACCGCGGTGGGCCTGGTGGTGGGTATGGTGATCGGCATCGTCGGTGCGGTGATCTGCTTCGCGATACCGGGTGCGTTCCGCCTCCTCAGCCCGTACCTCACGTTCCTGAACTCGATGCCGCGAGTGATCCTGGTCCCGCTCTTCGTACTGTTCTTTGGGCTCGGCGCGTCCAGCGAGGTCGCCGTGGCGGCCTCGCTGGTGCTGTTCCCGGTCCTGTTCGGCGCGTACGGCGGGTTCGCCGAGCGGCGGGAGGACCTGGTGCAGTCCATCCGCATTCTCGGTGGCAGGGCGTCCAGCGTGTGGCGGTTGGTGATAGTTCCCTCCGCGCTGTCGTCACTGATCGCCGCGGCGCGGCTGGGTTTGTCCCTGGCCCTGCTGGGCACGGTGATCACCGAGATGTTGATCGTCCCCTACGGGCTCGGAGCGCTACTTCGGTTGCGCGCGGGCGTCTTCGACGTCGCGGGGCTGTTCAGTGTGGTGCTGGTGCTCGCGGTCATCACGCTCGTCGCGAACGCCGTGGTCGATGCTGTGGCCGCCCGGCTGAGGCACTAAGGAGTACGGATGACCTCAGTAACTGTGGACCGGCTCTCGGTTGAGTTCCGGCCGAAGTTGAGCGAGCCCGCGGTGCTCGCGCTGGACGACCTGTCGTTCGAGGTGGGTGAAGGCGAGATCCTGTGCCTCGTCGGACCAAGTGGTTGCGGCAAGTCGACCGTACTGAACGTGCTGGCCGGCATCACGAAGTCCAAGATGGACGGTTCGGTAGCGGTCTCGGGCAAGGCCGTGGTGGACGACTCACGCGGTGCGTCGCGTGGCAAGTCCATCGGCTACATGTTCCAGCGCGACACACTGTTGCCCTGGCTGACCACATTGGACAACGTCGCGCTGCCGCTGCGGTTCCAGGGCGTCAAGGACCGGGCCGGCATCGCGCTCGGCCTGCTGCGTACCGCCGGACTCGAACAGTTCGCCAAGATGTATCCCAACGCGCTCTCCGGCGGTATGCGCAAGCGGGTGCAACTGGTGCAGGTGCTCGCTCAGGATCCCACGGTCCTGCTGATGGACGAGCCGTTCGGTGCCTTGGACGCGCAGACCAGACTCCTGATGCAGCTGGAATTTCTCGCGGCATGGGAGCGGGACCGCAAGACGGTCATCTTCGTCACCCATGATCTCAACGAGGCGATCCTGGTCGGCGATCGGATAATCTGTATGAGCGCGCGGCCGGGTCGGGCCAAGTTCGAGCTGCCGGTCTCGATCAAGCGTCCGCGTTCGATCGAGACGCTGGCCGGGACCAAGGAGTGGGTGGAGCTGTACGAGTCGCTGTGGCTCGCGCTCAAGGACGAGGCCCAAATCGCGCTGTCGGGCCGGACATGAACCGGGCGGTGACAACTCGAGCACGCCTCTCGAGAGTCGACGCAGGGGGCGTGCGGCTGCGTCGCGCTGGGCTGCACGCCCTGCTCGTGATCTTCGTGTTGGCCTGCTGGGAAGGCTACGTGCGTAGCGGTTTGGGACGGGCGATCGTGGTCAGTCGCCCGTCGGACGTGCTCCCCGAGATGATGACGATAGGCCGCGATCCCGAGTCGTGGCAAGCCATCGGCACCACGGCGCTCGGTGTCGGCGTCGGGATGGGCCTGGGGCTGGTCATCGGCGTCGTGGCGGCCGTGACACTGAGTCGGTCCGAGTTGGTGCGCCGGGCGATCGACCCGGTCCTCATGGCGTTCTACACCGTCCCCCGGCTGGCCCTGATCCCGCTGTTCATCGTCTGGTTCGGCACCGGGCTCGCGTCCTCGATCGTGGTGGTCTTCTCCCAGGCCGTCATCGTCTTCCTGCTCAGCACCTACGCCTCGCTGGACAATGTGGATGATGCCTCGGCGAGTTCTATGCGGCTGATGGGCGCCCGGCCGTGGATGCTGCTGCGGTGCCTCTACGTCCCCAACGCGCTGCCGTTCCTGTTCTCCGCATTCCGGCAGGCGCTGGCGCTTGGGCTCGGCGCGGCGATCATCGCGGAGATGTTCGGCACGCTGGGCGGGGTCGGGGCGCGGATGGCGGTCGCGCTGGCCCGATTCGACATGACCGAGGTGCTCGGCTGGGTGATCGTGACCGCCCTGCTCGCGCTGGTCCTGGACATCGTCTCGAGCTTGCTGGAGAAGCGGATGATCCGATGGCGTTGAACGCGTCCCTGCTGGGCGTGCGGGTCGAGCGGCTCGCACCGGTGGACACCGCGCTGCTCGTGGTCGACATGCAGGTGGCCTACCTTGACCAGGAGACCGGCTGGACCCGGTACTTGCGCGAGCGGGATCCGGCCGGCCATGCGTATTTCGCCGAGCGTGCCGCCGGCACGCTCGTGCCAAACGTGGCCACGCTGGTGCGGGCGGCGCGGGAGGCCGGCGTTTCCGTCGTCTACACCGCCAACGGATACGTCATGGACGGCGCGCGGGACTACCTCCGGACCCGGCGCGGTCACGTCCTCGACATCGGGTTCGTGCCGCGGGTGGACACCCACGAGTACCGGATCGTCGACAGCTGCCGGCCCGGTGCGGCGGAGATCGTCCTGCGGAAGTTCTCCACCAGCGCGTTCACCACCACGGGCCTGGATGCCCTGCTGCGCAATCTCGAGGTGGCGAACCTGGTGGTATGTGGTACAGCGACGGACGCGTGCGTCGGGCTGACCGCCCGGGACGCGGCCGACCGCGGGTATGTGACCGTGCTCGCCGCGGACGCGACCGCGACTTACAGCCAGGCACGCCAGGAACACTTCGTGGAAATGTTCGGAAGCTACCACGGCGGCGTGTGGTCGACCGGTGCCATTGTCGAAGAATGGCGGAGTTGAAGGAAGTGGAAATTGTACAAGGCCATTGTGTTGCTCAAACGGAGAGCGCATATCTCCAGTGATGACTTTGAGAGCTGGTTTCTCGGGGAGCATGCTCGGCACGCCGCTGAGGTCGGCGGCGAGCGCCTGCTCAAGTACACGGGATCCTTCGTGGTGGCACCGGGGCCCCGGTCGCCGTGGCCGAACAACGAACCGGCCGTGGATGTGGTCAGCGAGTTTTGGTGCACCGATCGCGCCACCGTCGAGGCGACCTATGCCGACCTGGCTGGTGCGCGGGGCGAGGTGAACAACGTGCTGGGCATGGTGTCGTGGCGGGAGGCGTTCGTGGCCGAGGAGATCGACCTGCTCGCCGACCTGAGGCACCGCCCGCGGCGCCTCAGGTCGGATTGATCTTTGCCGACTATAGTGACGCACCGGCCGACGCCAACATACGGTAGTACCCCCTCGCCCCTGCGTGTGGCGCCCCTGTGTTCGGGAGGAGAACAGTGGATGTCAATTCAAATCGTGCCCGCGGGCGGAATTCGGTGCATCGGGCTTTCCTCGGAAGCCAGATAGCCGACGTTCTTCGCCGCGACATTCTGCTCGGACGCATCAAGCCAGGGACCCGGCTGGCCCAACAGCAGCTGTGCGAGCAGTTCGGCACCAGCCGCATGCCGGTGCGGGACGGGTTGCGCGCCCTCTCACACGAGGGCCTGCTCACTGTCGACAGCGGCCAGCACACCGTCGTCGCGCCGCTGAGCAAGGCGGACCTGGCCGACTCGTTCCTGGTCGAGGGGATGCTGACCGGACTGGCGGCACGCCGGGCCTCGGAGCGGGCTTCGGACGCCGAGCTCGACGAGCTCGACGAGCTGCACCGCAAGATGATCGCCGCGGCCAAGTCGCGTGACCAGTCCGCTATGGCGGGGCTGAACTGGTCGTTGCACCGTCAGATCAACCGCCTGTCGGGGTCGCGCAAGCTGCTCGCCGCAATCCGCGCGGTGTCCCTCGACGTGCCACAGGACTTCCTGGTCCAGGTGCCGGACTGGTCGATCAAGTCCAACCGAGAGCATTACCAGATCCTGTTAGCCATGCGGGAGGGCAGGCATGACGATGTCGAGCGGCTGATGCTGGAGCACGTTGTCGCGTCTGGCAACGGACTGATCGCCTACCTGGAGTCTCAGGGGCTCAAGCTGGAGTGACGCCCGAGGAACAACGACTGTGGATCGAAGACCCGCAGCTGGTCGAGCTCGGTGCGGGTGGGTGGCGGCTCCGACGACAGGTCTCGGGCGAGGTCGAAGTCCCAGCCGGTACACGAGCGGATCCGGTCGACTGCCGCGCGCTGGTCCTGGCCCGCGGCCGGCGACGTGCGGCTCAGCACGAACTCGGCGCCTTCCGCCCGCTCGAAGACACCCAGCGTGGTCACGATGCTGCGCACCCGGTCGCCCGGACAGGTCACGTAGGGCACCTCGGCCACGAGCCGCCCCGGCAGGTGGCTGACCGTGACCACGACCTCCTGAGCGGCCGTCATGAGATCGTTCGCGCCGCCGGAGCCGACGATGAAGCTGCCGGTGGGTGAGTAGGTGGAGTTGGTGGCGCCGGTGCGGTCGATCTGACCCGCGCCGATGACGCCGATCGAGCGGGTCGCATCGCCGGCGACGAGTGTGCCGAGCACCCCCATGACGTCGGTGAGCATGGTGCAGGTGGGCACGTTCCGGTTGGCGAAGATGAACGGCTCGCCGGGCCGCGGCGTGTAGCCGAACATGCCGATCTCGGACATCAGCTGCACGTCCACGCCGGTGTCGCGCAGGTTCTCCACGCCCACCCACGCCGAGAGGTTGGCCAAGCCAACGCCGGCAAGCACCGCCTGGTGGTCACCTGCCCGCACCCGGCGGGCGAGCTGCCGCGCGGTCAGCACCACCTGGGTCTCGAGGTCGGTCGCGGGGGCGCCGGAGGACCAATGGGGGCTCAACTCCGCGCGCCATACGTCCTCGCCGGCCGAGTCAGCCAGCCGGGCCAGCCGGGCCGAACCGAGGCGGTCCAGGTACCCCGAGTGGTCCCTGACGCCGAGTATCCAGCTCTCGATCCAGTCCAGGAACCCATCCGGGTCGCCGGCGGCGGCCAGCGCGTCGGCGACGAACTCCTCGTCCTCGACGTAGCTGTGCACATCGGGGACGCCCGGGTTGTACAGCCCGTATGGATGGCTGCCGAACGGTACCTCACAGACCGCCAGCACGGCATGAGCTGGGACGCGCACCAGCGTGTTGAGCTGCCTGATGGTCGCCGTGTCGACGATCCGCTCGACGCAGGCGATGACGCCGCGCCGCGCGGCCAGCGCTCCCCAGTGGCTCTCCCCGTAGGGCGCCGACATGATCACGTTGCCCTGCGGGTCCGCAGCCACCGCCTGCATGACCACGACGTCCGGCCGCAGAGCGGAGACCAGGCTGGTGGGTTCCGCGGAATCGTCTCCTGCCAGCTCCATGTACTCGCCGCGGGCGGCGGCCTCGATGGCCATCGAGCTACCGGCCAGGGAGCGGACGGGAAAGTGCGACACGCCGAGCGCGCCCGCGGCCAGACGCGCGATGAGGCTCCACAGCGACCAGTTCTCGATCCGGACCCGCCCTTCGCGGACCGCGCGCACCATCGCCGGGTTCGGCCGCGCAAGCGGGTAGTTCTCCCCGGCGAAGGACGCGATCACCCGGTCCACCACGCCGAGCTCGAGCAGCGCGTGCTGCGCGTTCACCAGCCCCGCCGTGACCAGTGTCAGCCTTGGCTTCGTGCCGGCGAAGACCCGGGCCAGCTCGAACAGTGCCGCGTTGGGCCTGGCGTCGGAGTACGCCACATGCACCGTCGAGCCGGGTGTGACATGGGTGCGCAGCGCCTCGGCAAGCGTGGTGACCTTGGAAGTCCCGCTGTTCGCCGGCAACCGGAAGCGGTGCTCGAGCCGATCCGCCAGGCTGGCCATGTCCTGCTCGGGCGTGCGGTCCGTACCTCCCGGGCCACCCCGGCCTCGTGCCGTCACCTCCGAAACCGACCGAAGTTCGGCGGGCGCTTCTCTAGGAATGCCTTCGTGCCCTCGTGAAACTCGTCCGTATCGTGGATGAACGAGATCATCTGATGGCCGTGCAGCACCGAGGGCCACAGCTGGTCGGACTCGAAGTTGAGGGACAGCTTGGCCACACGCAGCGCCTGCGGGCTCAGCGAGAGCAGGCGCTGGCACCAGGTGTCGACCGCGGTGTCGAGTTCCTCGGCCGGCACCACCTTGTTGATCCAGCCCATCTCCAGCGCCTGAGCGGCGGTGTACTGCTCGCAGAGCATGACGATCTCGCGGGCGCGTTTCTCACCCACGAGCCGGGGGAGTAGCTGGGTCCCCCACCAGATCGGAACGCTACCCATCTTTGGGCCGGCCTGCCCGAACTTGGCGTCCTCGGAGGCCACGGTCAGGTCGCAGAGCAGCTGGAGCTCGTTGCCGCCACCGACAGCGTAGCCACGTACCCGGGCGATGACCGGCTTCCCGCAGCCGCGCATGATCATCGACAGGGTCGTGGTGCGGCGGTTCATCTGCACCGCACCCGCCGAGTCGGAGTCGTCTTCCCAGCTGATGTCGCCGCCGGAGCAGAACGCCTTCTCGCCGGCTCCGGTCAGCACGACAACTCCGACTTGCGGGTCGGCCTCGGCCTGGCTGAAGGACTGGATCAACTCGTCCAGGGTCTCCCTTCGGAACGCGTTGTACCTCTCTGGCCTGTTGATGGTGATTCGGGCAACACCCTCGGCCGCCTCGTATCGCACGTCATGGAATTCCATCTTGGTTCCTTCTGCTCGGGGTGCTCAGCGTTGGTGGAACACAGGCCGGACGAACTGGTCGGTTCCGTCTCCGAAGGAGTGGAACTCGACCCTGACCCGGTCGCCGTGTTTCGGTTCCGGTGCGCCCTCGGCAACGGCCAGCGGGGCGAACACCCGCACTCCTTCGGCCATGTCGACGTAGCCGACCCAGTAGGGCGCCTGAAAACCGCTGGGAGCGAGCGCCACCAGCACCGCCTCATAGACGACTCCGTGCCCGGACAGGGCGTGTCGCCGCATCTCACCCAGGTCGATCGGACACAGCTCCCGATACGGGTATCGGATCTCTCCGCAGCTGTCGCAGCGACCGCCGATCAGACACAGCCGGCCGGACTCGTCCTGCCCAACCACCTGCTCTAGTGCTCGGCTGCCCTCGCGGTCGACCATCGCCCCACACCTCCCTTGACGCGCGTCAGGCGCTGAGTCGCTCCAGAATCGTCACGCCGCTGGTGGCGAAGTCGCCCTCGTGGAAGCCGCCGGAGATGTGCGCCAGACCGACCCGGGCGTCGGTCACCTGGCGTGGCCCGGACCGGCCCCGAAGCTGGTCGGTCAGTTCCACGATCTGGGCCACGCCCGTGGCGCCGAGTGGGTGGCCTCGGGTGAGCAGGCCGCCGCTGGTGCTCACCGGCAGCTTGCCGCCCAGCGTGGTCACCCCTTCGGCGACCAGCCGTCCGCCCTCGCCGCGCGCGCAGAACCCGAGGTCCTCGTAGTGGATGATCTCCGCGATGGAGAACGAGTCGTGCACCTCGGCCACGCTGATGTCCGCCGGGCCGAGTCCTGCCTGCTCGTAGGCGCGGCGGGCACATGACTCATCCAGTGAGAAGGAGGTCAGGTCGCGGGCCTGGTCACGGTATAGGCCGGTGCCGGCAACCGCGGCCGACACTCGCACTCGCGGCGTCAGGCGGAGCCGAGCAGCGCCCTCGTCACTGACGATCACCGCGGCCGCGGCGCCGTCCCCGGTCGGGCAGCAGTCCAGCAGGTGCAGCGGGCCGGCGACCTGGCGCGAGGCCAGAACGTCGGCCACCGTGATCGGGTCACGGTACTGCGCTATCGGGTTCAGCGCCGCGGCCTGGCGGTTCTTCACCGCGACCTGCGCGATCTGCTCGCGAGTGGTGCCGTGCTCGGCCATGTGCCGACGCGCGGCCAGCGCGTAGTAGACCGGGGGCGTGAAACCGAGCTCAGTCTCCAGTTGCATGCCGTCGGAGGTGATCGGCCGCCCCTTGCCGTCGCGGCGGGACATCTGCTCCACGCCGACGACCAGTGCCACGTCGTGGAACCCGCCGGCCACGGCCATGTTGGCCACGTTGAACGCCATCGCGCCGGAGGCACAGTAGGCCTTCTCGTTGTACACCGGAACACCCTCGATGCCCAGCGTCCAGCCGACCAGCTGACCAACCCCGCTCTCCCGGCCCTGCAGGATGCCGCTGCGCGCGCAGCCGCAAGCGATCACCTCGATCGCGCGCTGCGGGACGCCGGCGTCCCGCAGCGCCAGGTACGCGGCGTCGCGGCCCAGGGTTTGCAGCTGGGCGTCCGGAAACTTGCCGAAGGGTGTCATGCCGACACCGGCAACATACGTGGGTCGCGTCAACAAAACTCACCTCACGGATACGGTATACCGATGCTTGCTGGTTCGGCAACCTGCCGACCGGGCGGCGCGGCTCACCCCATTGTCCGCAGGGTGTTGACCTCCTTCGACAATCGCGGCGCCGTTGCGGTGGGTTGTTGTCGCGAAATAGTTCGACTGGTTGACTCCGACACCACACGGACATACGGTATACCGTATTTAGATCAGTGATCCACGGACTCCTCTATGACGGCGAAGGGACGCGGATGACGATCGGGATCGAGTTGGCTGGCGCCTACGTCCCGCGCTACCGCCTGGAACCGACCCTGGCGCAGGCGTTGGGTTGCCCATCGGACATCCCGCTGCATGCGCCGGACGAGGACGCGCTAACCCTGCTGTGGACCGCGCTGGAACAGCTCACCGACCACGCCGCGTCGTCCGGCCCGCTGATCCTGCGCTCGCCGGCCGGCGAGCTGGAGCCGAGGGCGCTGGTCGCGTACCTCGCGGTCGCCGGACGGCTGACCGAACCGCGGTCCGTGCTGGCGATGTCGCCACAGACCGGCGCGGCGGGGGTGATCCGCGCCGCGGCCGGGCACGGTTCGGCGATCGCCGCGCTCGCCGACCAGGAACGGCCGGCAGACCTCACGGCGGCGCCGAGTTCCGACTGCTCGATAGCGTTGCGGTTCGGCGCGCCACGAGCGGCGGAGGTGCTGGGCGTGGCGTCCCTGGCCGTGCTGAGCTTCGACCGCTGGGCGCGGATGGCCGCGGACGGTCCGCCGGACACCCGGTTCGTCGAGGAGACACTGGTAGCCGGTGACGGTGCCGAGCTGCTAGGACAGCTCCTCGCCGGAGCTCGGGTCGCCTCGGGGCAGTTGGTCGGCGTGGTGGTCAGCGCAGCGGTGGGGATCAGGCACCATCGGCTGGCCAAACAGTGGCAGGTGCCGCGGGTGTGGAGCCCGCTCGGGGTCGAGCGCACCGCCGGCCGGCTGGCCGGCGCGACCCTGCTGGCCGCGTTCGAGCGGCTGCGCGAGGCCGGGCCCGGGGCGTTGTTGGCCGTCCTGGAGTTGGGTTGGGGCGGCGACGGGCTGCTGCTGCGCGCAGGGCCAGAGATCGGCACCGCGGTGCGTACCCTGGCCGATCCGCCGTGTGGCAGCTATGACTACCGGCGCTGGCTGCGGGCGGGTGCCGACACCCCCGACACCTGGACCTCACCGGCCAAGCTGCGCCGGGAAACCGGCAACCTGCTCGGCCTCGCCGCGAGGCGATGCGCGAGCTGCCGCGTGGTCACCTTTCCGGTCAACGAGAGCTGCGAGGGCTGCGGTTCGACGGACACCTCGGCATTCACCCTGGCTCGCCGCGGCACGGTGGTCAGCCACAACCTGGACCGGTTGTTCGCCGCGCCTGAGGAGGTCCAGATGGTCGTGGTGGACCTGGACGGCGGCGGCCGGTTCTTCGGCCAGCTGGTCGCCGACACCAGCCGGTGGGTCGTGGTCGGTGACCGGGTTCGGCTGGCGCTGCGCCTGCTGCACCGCGGTGCCGGCATGCCGCACTACTTCTGGAAGGTGGAACTCGATGACTGACCCGACCGGCGGCGGCGACGTGGTGATTGTCGGCGCCGCCAGCACCCCCTTCGGTGAGTTGTTCGGTGATGGATTCGCCGACCTGGCCAGGCGTGCCGCGACCGCCGCGCTGGCCGACGCGGCGGTGCCCCTTGACGAGGTGGACGCGGGGTGGCTGGCCACCGCGTTCGCCTACACCTACTCTGACGACGGCAACGCCGGCACCTCGCTGGCTGAACCGCTCGCCATGTACGGCCGGCCGGTGAGTCGGGTGGCGTCCTACTGCGCGTCCGGACTGGACGCGATCCGCCAGGCGAGTGCCGCGCTGCGGGGCCGTGTCTGTGACGTCGCGCTTGTGGTCGGGGCTGAGAAGATGCGCGATGTCGGGCCGCGAGGGAGCCTGGTGTTGCAGCACGTCGACCGCGGGCACCCGGTGCTGAGCAAGGGCCGGACCGCGCCCGGGATCTTCGGCATCGTGGCCGAGCGGTACGCCGCCGTCTACGGAGAGGTGCGTTCCGCGATGACCGCGGTGGCCAGGAAGAACCACGCGTTCGGTGTGTGCAACCCGCGGGCCCACTTTCGTGCCGAGGTCACTGCCGAACAGGTGGAGTCGGCGCCGCCGCTGGCCGGGCCGATCGGCCTGTACGACGCCTGTCCCACCACCGACGGCGCGGCTGCGGTCGTGCTGAGGAGGGCCACCGAAGCGCGCGGTGCGCGAGCGGCCACGATCGAGGGCATCGCCATGTCCAACGACCTGGGCTACTTCACCGCGAACATGTCCAGCCGGTTCGACATGCTGGGCTTCGAGTCGACCCGCAACGCCGCCGCGGCCGCCTACGCGCAGGCGGGGATCACTGATCCGCTCGACCAGTTCGATGTGGTGGAGTGCCACGACTGCTTCACCATCACCGAGATCGTCAACTACGAGGACCTCGGGCTGTGCGGCCGTGGGGAGGGCCGGGACCTGGTGCTCTCCGGCGCGACCGGCGTCGGCGGGAAGGTCGAGGTGAACACTTCGGGAGGGCTCAAGGCGTGCGGCCATCCGATCGGCGCGACCGGGGTGCGGATGGTGGTGGACCTCTGCGACCAGCTTTGGGCCCGCGCTGGCGAGCGGCAGGTGAGCGGGGCGCGGCGGGGTCTGGCACACGCACTCGGCGGTCCTGGCTCGCTGTCCTGCGTCGCGGTGCTCGCGGACGCGAGTCCGGTGGGGGGAGGTGCCGTCGAGTGAGTGCCGAACCAGGCGCGGCCCGCCACTGGATCGACGTGTTCGTTGCCAGGACGGAGGCCAGCCCTGAGGCGACCTACGCCGCGGTCGGCGATGTGACCATGAGCTACCAGGAGCTGCGCCGGTCGGTGGACACGCTGGCCAGCGCGCTGCTCGGAGTGGGCGTTCGGCCCGGCCAGGTGCTGGCCGTATGGATGACCAACAGCCTGGAGTTCCTGGTTGCGCAGTGGGCGACCTACCGGCTCGGTTGCGCGCTGCTGCCGCTCTACTCCTACTACCGCGAGGTCGAACTGCGTCACGCGCTGACCGAGTCGCGGGCCTCGGTGCTGTTCACCTCGAGTGAGTTCGCCGGCAAGGTCGACTCGGTGGCGATCCTGCGCCGGCTGCTTCCCGAGCTGGTCGAGGCCGATCCCGAGTTCGCCGGTTGTCCGGATCTGCGCCTGGTGGTATCGGCGGAGGAGTTGGGTCTGCCCGGTGTGCGGATCCTGGCGCGGTTGGTCGACGGTGTACCGATCGAGCACGGTGGGCTGGCGTGGGTGCGGTCGAGGATCGCGCCGACCGACGTCATGAACATCATGTACACCTCGGGCACCACCGGGGCACCGAAGGCCGGCCTGTCCATGCACGCGAACAACCTGGCGACCATCCGGGGCTGGAGCGAGCTGGCCGGGCTCGGCCAGTCCGACGTGATCCTCGCCCACGTGCCCATGTTCACCAACTTCGGCTGTCTCTACACCAACGGTCTGGCCATGTACAACGGCTGCCGAATGGAGATAACCAGGACTTTCGACGCCGGGAGCAGCCTGGACCTGATCGCGCGCCGGCGAGTGAGCTACATTCCCGGCGCCCCGGAGATGTTCCGCATGCTGCTGGCCCACGAGGACTTTGCCGGCACCGACACCTCCTCGGTGCGCGCCGCGCATATCGCCGGGTCCGCGGCGGATCCGGACCTGATGCGCCAGGTGATCGAGTTCGCGCCGAACGCCATGCAGGCCTACGGGATGAGCGAGTGCGGTGGGGTGTCCACGGTGAGCAGCGACCGCGACCCGATGGACCGGCGGACGACATCGGTGGGGCGACCGCTGCCGAGCGCTTTGGTGCGGGTCGTCGACCCGGAGACCGGGGCGGAGCTGCCGCCGGAGAGCGTCGGGGAGATCTGGTTCGGCGATGCCACGCCGGGCTCGTGCGTCGGAAAGGGTTACCTGGCCAGTCCGGCGGCGACCGCGATGGCGATCACCCCGGACGGCTGGTTCCGGTCCGGCGATTTCGGCAGGATGGATGCAGAGGGCTACCTGCATTTCGTCGGCCGCCGGAAGAACATGATCACGGTGGGCGGGTTCAACGTCTACCCGGCCGAGGTCGAGCGGCACCTGATGGCCTGCCCGGGGGTGGCCGCGTCCTTCGTGGTCGGCGCTCCGGACGCTCGGCTCGGCACCGTGCCGGTCGCGTTCGTGGTGCCCTACGGCGAGGTGTCCGAGACGGCGGTGATTGAGTTCATGCGCGAGCGTGTGTCCAGCCAGAAGCGGCCGCGGCGGGTCTGGCTGGTCGCCGAGGACGAGCTGCCGAGAACGCCGTCGGGCAAGGTGCGGGTGGTGGACCTGGCCAGGATGGCCGCCGCGCGCATGGGATGAGCGGCGATGACGTCTCTGCCGTTGGTCTCTCCTGTGCTGCGCTGCTGATTCACCATTCGGACGCGGGGAGTGTTATTCAGAAGTGTTGATCATGGGCAGGTAACACAACGGCCCCGCCTGGTTGAGATCGATTCCTTCCACCGGACACGATCACCAGGGGATGGTGGGGTGCGTGGTCGGCCTGCTGCTCTGGGGTTGTACCGATCGGTGTTGGTCACGTTGCTGTTGTCGCGGCAGAACTTGAGCCAGGCATTGGTCGCGGACTGGTTCGGGTATCGCAAGCGACCGTGTCGCGGACCTACGGCGCCTGCTG
Source organism: Actinophytocola sp. (assembly GCF_050699935.1). Classification (NCBI taxonomy): domain Bacteria; kingdom Bacillati; phylum Actinomycetota; class Actinomycetes; order Pseudonocardiales; family Pseudonocardiaceae; genus Actinophytocola; species Actinophytocola sp. The sequence continues at coordinate 13,016 of NZ_JBOHGB010000004.1, read as the reverse complement.
CCGTTGATCGAACAGGTCACCCGCGTGCACCGAGCACCCCCTGCCCGAGGCGTTGCGCGGCCGGGTGGAGCTGGTGGACGGCACCCTGGTGCCGATCGGCGATCGGACGGCGTTCACCACCGCCGGGTTCGCCGAACTCCTCGCCGACATCCCGACCATCGGCGACCTCGGCTACCAAGGCACCACCGCGTTCCGACCCCGCCGCAAACCACCCGGCCGCGCCCAAATCACAGCCAACGACACGTGGAACCGCGGCATCGTCACCCCCGCCGGGTCGCCGTCGAACGCGCCATCGCGCACTGGAAGGGCTGGAAATCCTCGCCTACGGCTACCGCGGCCGCCTCACCGAACTCCCCAACATCATCCGCATCGTCGCCACCCTTGGGGTACTACCGACTCAGCTGGTAACCCACTTCTGAATAGCGCTCGGGGAGTCGGTATACGTGTGTGGCGTTTACTGAATCCCCCGAGCGTCATCTGGGCGAGGCCAGGGTCGTCGTGTGCGTGCCGTCGTTGATCGACTTCGCCGCGTCCGTCTCGGTGCGCGGCTGGTCCTTCGAACGTGGGTGGAAAGCTCCGAGTGGAGTCGTGTTCTGTCGAGGGTCACGGGTATGAACCGCTCCGCCAGGCAGGTCCAATCGTTGGGCGGAGAGGTTGTGCGACGAGCGCTTGACGACCAGCGGCAACGGAGGTAATGTACCGATCAGTCCAACCGGATTTGGCCCTTCAAGTAGACCCCTCTCGAATGTGGAGCGGCGAGCGTCACTTGCGGTCGCGAGCCATCTCCTCGTAAATGTCACGTTCGACGCCGTTACCAGGTTTGTCGGACGTCAATCCCTCGTTGTGCGGGCGTGTTGACCTGCGTTTGACCGCGCGGCGGTCCGATGATCGTTATCGGGGTTTCGCAACGCTGCTGAGCACGATACATTCACGGCCGTGATCGGCCACGTAGGGCGTGTGGCCAGGTTTCGACGCCGGTCCCCGGGAAAGTCGAGGGCTGTGGATTCGCGCGTGTATTCCTTGTGGGACAAACACTCGAACAGTTGCCAGCGGCACCGTTGTCACGTCCTGGACTGGGGCGATGACGCTGGGGTGGCCGGTGCAACCTCCGGTGGAACGGACCCAACGTTCGCACGGCTGATGGTGGGGGTGGTCTACGGCCGATCGCCAAATCCGACCGGCTTGTAGCCGCGTGATCCCGAGCCGCGACACGGCTGCTGGTTCGGGCGTCCTCGATGTCGTTCGGCCGCATTGCTCAGACTCCTGATTTCGTTGTATCTCGCAAGCAATAACAGCAATTATTGATCTTCATCCCGTCGTGGTTGCGACCTATTCTTGGCCGGTGGAGGAACGCTTGACCGGCCGCGGGTCGCAGTTGTATTGTATCGATCAGTACAGAGCCATTCAGCGCCGTTAGTCGCAATGGGCTGGTCCCATGCTCCAGCGTGGAGGTATGTCTCGTGTCTATCAAGGTCGTGCGACCAGTTCCCATTCATCAGGCTCGACCGGCGACGTCACCATTGGCGTCGCGCCCGAGCACGCTCGATGGGAAGACGGTTGGCCTTCTGTTCAATTCCAAGGTCAACGCAGATATCTACCTCGAGCGCATGCAAGAACTACTTGATGCGAAGTACACCGGGATCAAGTTCGTCAACCGAACGAAGCCGACCGCGACCCGACCGACGGCTCCTGCCCTGCTCCGTGAGGTCTCCACCTGCGACGTTGTGGTGAACGCGTTCGGGGATTGCGGGTCGTGTAGTTCATGGAGCGTGCACGACGGCGTCGCCCTGGAACGTGCCGGCGTACCGAGCATAAGCGTTATCTCCGAACCGTTCGGTATCAAGGTTCGCCTGGAGGTCGAGAGTTGGGGTGTGCCTGAATTGCCTGTTCAGATTCTGCCGCATCCCATCGGGCAGCTGCCCCGCGAACGAATGCGGGCCATCGCCGACGATGCATTCGACGAAGTCGTGTTCGCGCTCACCAATGAGGCTAGCGTCGTGGCTGACGCGTATCGGGACGCAGTTTCGCCGAGATCGACCTACGATGTATAGGCAGTGGATTGGTTCACGACGGCCTCGCGCGCTCATCTTTTCCGCTCTGGCCGTGCTTTTGTTCACCGTGCCCGCATGCGGTGACGACTCCGCGGCCACTGGTTCCGGTTCGGGTGGCCTGCGGCATATGACCGTGACATTCGGCGGAAAGGTGATGACCTGGGCGCCGGCTCTGTTGACGGAGCGAATGGGCTTCGCTGAGGAAGAGGGCCTGGACGTCGAACACATCGTCTCTCAACAGGGTACCGCGTCCGCCCTGGCCGCTCTGATCAGCGGTAGCACTGATGCGGTGCTGGCCGGTGCTCCGGCATCGATGGCGCCGGTCAGGGAAGGCGCACCGGTCAAGCTGATCGGCGGGCCGCTGGTCGGCTATGGCGTCGAGATCACCGTGTCCAACGAGTTCCTCAAGCGTGCCGGTGTCACTCTCGATGATCCGCTCGACAAACGGATCGCCGCGTTGCGCGGCGCGAAGCTCGGCATTTACAACCCGGGTGATTCGGTGGACCAGCTCTACCGGGCGATCCTGCCAAAGGCTGGTATCGACCCTGACCGGGACGTGGAGATCGTGACGCTGCAAAACGCCGCGGGGGAGCTCGCAGCGCTGGCCAAGGGCCAGATCGACGCCATGGGCGCGTCCCCGCCGGGCGGCGCGCAGGCCGAGCAGGAGAAGTTCGGCACGATCCTGATCGACGGTCGAGAGGTGCCTGGCCTGGACGTCTATCCCTACGGTGTGCTGTCGGTCAACACCCGCGACCTCACCGGGGACAAGGCCGAGCTGATCAAGTCCTATGTCCGGGCGCTCAACAAGGCGCTGCAGACGATCCGGGATGATCCGGAGAGCACCAAGAGGCACCTGCACGAGGAGTTCCCCGACCTCGACGACTTCACCTTTGACATCACGTTCGAGGACATGCGGCGCAGCATGCCCGACTCGCTTGAGCTGAGCGAGGACCGCTTCCAGTCGTTGGCGAAGTTCGCCAAGGACCAGGGTAAAGACCTCGGGCTGGACTATGGCGAACTGATCGACACGACGCTGGTGAAGTCCGCACTGGACGGGAAGTAGAGGGCGGGGCACATGACCGAGCTCGACGGCCGGATCACCGATGAGGCGCTGAGCAAGCTCCGCGGCCGGTTCGGCCAGCAGTTTCCCATCGAGTACCCACATATCCGCTTCGTCAATGCGGACAGCATCCGCAACATCGCTTACGGCATTGGCGACACCAACCCGCTCTACACCGACCCGAACCACGCCGCCCGTTCCCGGTTTGGCCGGCTCGTCGCCCCGCCGGCGATGCTCTACGGAGCCGGCTGGGGCAGCGCGGACCTGCGGCGCGGCGACGGACTGCCCGGTGTGCACGCACTGCATTCCGGGGACGTCTGGTGGTACTACCGGCCGATCCTTGACGGCGACGAGATCCACGCGGTGAAGAGCCACATCAAGGCCGATCCGATGACCGGGCGCCTTGCCGGGAAGCGGATGGTCATGCAGGTCAAGGAGATTCTGTTCTACAACCAGGATAATGCGCTGGTTGCCAAGCAGCACATGCCGGTTATTCGCGCTGAGCGGGCGGCGTCGCGGGGGAAGGGCAGGTACGCCGGAGTCGAGCGTGCCATGTGGAACGCGGAGGACATCGCCAGCGTCGACGTCGAGCTCGACAGCGAGAGCGCGCGCGGCGCGAAGACCCGTTACTGGGAGGAGGTGTCGCTTGGCGACGAACTCGACCCAGTGGTGAAGGGGCCGCTGACGGGGTCGGACATGCTGGTGTGGCTGATCGCCGTTGGCGCGGCCTACAACCGGACCGGCAAGTATTGGCTCCGGCTGCGCCGTGAGCTGCCCAACATCTTCTACACCGACCCTGCGTCCGGTGTGCCGCAAGCCGTCGAGCGGGTCCACTGGGACGAGTACATGGCTGCCCAGATCGGGATGCCGGGCCCGTACGACTACGGCTCACAGCGCGGCGCGTTCGCCACCTACTTCGCCACCAACTGGGTCGGCGACGACGGATGGGTTGCCCACCTGGATGTTCAGTACCGGTCGATGTTCTTCGTCGGCGACGTCATGCGGATCGGCGGCAAGGTCACCGACAAGTGGCGAGGTGCCAAGAGCGGCACCGGTTTCGTCGAGTTCACCATCTCCTCGCGCAACCACAGAGGCGAGGACATCATGCCCGGCAAGGGTGTGGCGGCGCTCCCGACGCGGGACGGCGGTCCGCCGGCTTTTCCAGTCGATGTCGCGGCCGAGGGGCGGGCGTGATGGCCGCCGACAATACCCGGCCCGTGCTCAAGGGGCTGCGTATCCTCGACATCGCCCACCAGTACTCAGCGGCGCTGTCCGCCGGCCTGCTGGCCGACCTCGGCGCGGACGTGGTGGCCGTCGAGCATCCAAGCCGGCCGACCGCCGCCCGCACGATGATCCCCCGCAAGGACGGCGAGTCGTTGTGGTGGAAGGTGATGCAGCGCAACAAGCGGCTGGTCACCCTCGACCTGAGCACCGAGCGCGGGCGGGAGATCCTGCTGGAGCTGGCGCCGCACTTCGACGTCATCGTGGAGAACTTCCGCCCAGGCACACTGGAGCGCTGGCACCTCGGTCCGGCCGATCTCGAGGCTGCCGGTCTGAACGTCGTGTTGCTGCGGGTCAGCGGGTTCGGCCAGACCGGGCCCTACCGCGACCGGCCGGGCTTCGGCACGATCGCGGAGGCGTTCAGTGGCTTCGCACACCTGAACGGGGAGACAACGGGCCCGCCCACGTTCCCGTCCACCACGCTGGCCGACGGAGTCGCCGGTACGTTCGGTGCGCTCGGCATCCTCGCGGCGATGTGGAACCGGGCCACAGGTGACGCGGCCGGCGTCCAGGTAATCGACCTGGCACTGTTCGAGGGGCTCTTCCGGCTCATCCCGATCCAGATCCCCACGGTCGACCAGCTTGGCGTGGCCCCCATACGGCCGGGGAACAAGCTCACCAGCCACGGGGCGCTGCGCAACCTCTACACCTCGCGGGATAAGCGGAACTTCTGCGTCAGCGCGGTCGGGACGGACACGATTCGGCGAATCCTGGTCGCCGCCTCGGCCTCCGAACTGGTGGAGCGCCTCGACGGCGGCGCGATGTTCGACACGAATGAGAACGTGATCACGTTCCTCGAGAAGTGCGACGAACGGGTCGATGCCTGGGCGAGCGCGCTGGACTACGCGGACATTTCCCGCGCGCTCGCCGAGTCCGGAGCGGTGTACCAGGAGATCTACTCCGCTGAGGAGATCTACCGCGATCCGCACTACCAGGCCAGGGGCGACCTCGTGTCGGCGCCGGATTCAAAGCTGGGCCCGATCATGATGCAGGGGGTCGTACCCAAGTTCGTGGGCCGTGAGCACGTCGTCTCGCACGCCGGGCCGGCCAGGGGCACGCATACCGCGGAGGTGTATCGAGACCTCCTCGGCATGTCCGAGAGCGAGCTCGACGCCTTGCGAGAGCAGGGCGTGATCTGACTCGGTCGCCCTTGGCCGAAACACCATTTTCAGACCAGCAAACCGCGAACGAGGTGACTGCGTTGACCGACCTGCTGTCGATCGAGGGCACGACCGAGAGTGTCTCCGACTGGTACTACAAGGAGGGCTGGACGGACGGACTGCCCATCGTGGCCCCGACCGAGGAGGCGGTGGCGCGCTTCCTGGCCCACACGGACCGGCCGGACGACGAGGTGATCGCCACGATCGCGCCGACCAACGCCGAAGCCACGGTGTACCTCATCGCGGCCAACGCGGTAATGGCCGGCTGCCTGCCGGAGTACTTCCCCGTCGTACTCACCGCCGTGCGCGCACTGGCCCAGGCCGAGTACAACCTGCTCGCCGTGCAGACCACGACGAACCCGATCACCCCGCTGTACCTGGTGAACGGTCCGGCAGCGCGCGATCTCGGCTTCAACGGGGGCGCCGACTGCCTCGGGCCGGGTGTGCGGGCGAACGCCACGGTGGGTCGAGCGCTGCGTCTGTGCCTGGTGAACATCGGCGGTGCACGCCCGGGCCCGATCGACAAGTCCACACAGGGCCAGCCGGGCAAGTACACGCTGTGCTTCGCCGAGAATGAGGCGGAGAGTCCCTGGGAGCCGTACCACGTCGAGCGCGGCCTGGACCCCGCCGCCAGCGCCGTGTCGGTCTTCGGGGTCACCGGCACGCAGGCCATCGTCGACCTGTCCAGCAAGTCGGCGCTGGGCGTACTGAAGACCATCGCGAACTCCTGCGCGCACGTCGGTTCGGGCAGCATGCTGTATGGCGGTGGCGCGTTGTTGATCCTGTGCCCCGAGCACGCGCACATGATTGCCGACGCCGGGTTCACCAAGCGCGAGGTCGCCGAGTTCCTGTACGAGCACAGCCGGGTACGGGTCTCGGAGTTCCCACCGGATGTATACGAGGGTGTCGTGCGACGGCGGCGGCCGAGGCGGTACTACTCCCACGACGCCGACTCCACCGTGCCGCTGGCGGACGGCCCCGACGACATCCGGATCGTCGTGGCCGGTGGACCCGGTCCGCACTCGACCTACTGCTCTGGCGCGTCCGAGGCGATCGTCCCGGTTACCGAAGCCATCCAACCGGCCGACGGCGCGATCGTCGCCAAAGCCGGGCCCGAGGCGTGATGCCGGGGCCGGGGCGGGGCGGACCGCCGCTCGCGGGTATCCGGGTGCTGGACTTCACCCATGCGGCGGCGGGCCCCTTCGCGACCATGTTTCTCGGCGACCTGGGCGCTCAGGTGATCAAGATCGAGAAGCCCGGTCGCGGCGACGGCAGCCGGCACATGGGTTCGCCCATGCTCGGCCCGCTGGATTCGGAATACTACATCTCACTCAACCGCAACAAGCGGAGTGTTCTGATCGATCTGTCCACATCGGATGGTGTGCGAATCGCGCGGGACCTGGCCGCCGTGTCCGATGTAGTCGTGCAGAACTTCCGTCCGGGCGTGATGGACAGGCTCGGCCTCGGCTACGAGGACCTGCGGGCAGTGCGTCCAGGCTTGGTCTACTGCTCGGTGTCGGCTTTCGGTGACTTGGGGCCATGGCGGGATCGCCCGGCCAACGACATCATCATGCAAAGCGTGTCCGGCCTGATGGGCATCACCGGCGAGGTGGGCGGCGGTCCGGTGCGTATCGGTGCGCCGATCTCCGACTTCTCCTCCGGTCTCTTCGCACTGTCCGGCATCCTCACCGCACTCCTCGCCCGGTACAACCATCCCGATGGGCAGCACGTTGAAGTGTCCATGTTGGATGCTTCGATCGCGATGATGTCGAACTACATCCCGTCGGTCGTCACGCTGGGTGCGCGGGTTCCCCGGCTGGGACGCGGCCACGCACAGATCGTTCCGTACCAGGCGTTCCAGTGCGCTGACGGCGAGTATGTGATGGTCGGCGCGTTCACCAACGGGTTCTGGCGCCGGCTGGCCGAGGCGGTCGGGCATCCCGAGTGGCTGACCGACGAGCGGTTCGGGTCCAACGCCAGGCGCCTCGAGCACCGCGATGAGTTGCTTTCCCAGCTCGAAGAGATCTTCCAGGCCCGCCCGCGTGATGAGTGGATCGAGGTTCTGGAGGAGGCCGACGTGCCGAACAGTCCGGTGCTGGAGCTGCACGACGCGGTCGTCTCCGAGCAGGCGCTGGAAAGCTGTTCGACACAGCGGATCGAGGCCGACGGCGCGGTCGTCGACGTCGTCGGCCTGCCGATCCGGGGAGAGCACTGGGAACTCCACCCACCCACCATGCCACCGTCGATGGGGGACCACACCGGAGAAGTCATGCGAGACGTGTTGGGCGTCGACAGCGCGACCATCCAAGGCCTCGTCGAGCGGGGAGTGCTTGGCGTCGCAGAGTCCTCGATCAACCCGCAGGGCGCGAGGAGTACACCATGACCGCATCGGTTCCGTCGGTGAGCGACCCGGACGTAGTCCCACGCCGCGCGGCCCGCGACGGTGGCATGCGGGAGGAGCCCGAAGGCCGGCGTAGTGGTCTCACGATGGCCGCCGGCCGCATTGTGCTGGTCGTGGCGATCTGCGCGCTGTGGGAGTGGATCGCCGTCACCACCGGCGCCGAGTTCTGGATCAGCCGGCCAACCCTCGTGTTCGAGCAACTCGGCGAGTGGATCGGCAACGGCTACCTGGCCACCCACATTGGCATCACGCTCCAGGAGATGTTGCTCGGCTTTCTGCTCGGGGCGAGCGTAGGCATCGCTGTCGGCTTCATCCTCGGGTTGACCCCCGTCCTCGGCCGGCTGCTCGACCCGTTTATCACCGCGGTGTACAGCCTGCCAAAGATCGCGCTCGCGCCGCTTTTTGTGCTGTGGTTCGGCGTTGGGCTATCGATGAAGGTGATCCTGACGGCGGTGATCGTGTTCTTCCTCGTCTTCTGGAACACCTACACCGGCGTCCTTGAACGCAATCGGGAACTGGTTGATGTGCTCAGCGTCATGGGAGCCAGACGGCGGCATATCATCCGCAAGGTTGTGCTACCTGGTGCACTGACGTATATCTACGTCGGACTCAAGCTCGCGATCCCATACGCGCTGATCGGCGCGGTGGTGGGGGAGATCATCGCCTCCAACCGGGGGATCGGTTACATCCTGATGTCCGCCGCGGGCGCGTTCAACACGGCTGGCCTGTTCGCCGCTCTGCTCGTACTCACGATCATCTCGACAATTCTCAACGAGATTCTCAACCGAAGCGAACGGTACGTGCTGCGCTGGAAGCGGGCGGGGTACAAGTCATGAGCCGCCGCGCGGTAAGAAGCGAGGCCGTGGACGTGCCGGTCGAGAGCACCATGGGGGCCGACCACCGGTCCGCGCCAGCCAGTCAGGTGAGTCAGAACTCGGTAGCGGGCTCCGACTCGATGATCATTTTCGACCACGTCGGCAAACAGTTCTTCAAGCACGGTGAGCCAATGCAAGCGCTCGAGGATGCACATTTCACCGTCGCGCGAGGTGAGTTCGTCAGCATCGTCGGACCGAGCGGTTGCGGCAAATCGACACTACTGAACATCATCACCGGCTTGATGAAGCCCACCAGCGGGCAGGCACGGTACCGAGGTCGGCCGGTCGCGTCGGTCAACACCGCGGTCGGCTACGTGACCCAGCACGACACGCTTCTGCCCTGGCGGACCGTGCGGGCCAACATCGCCGTCCCGCTGGAGATCCGCGGCACCGGCGGGCAGAGAAGGCGCGACCTTGTCGACAGCGTGATCGACCAGGTCGGCTTGAGTGGGTTCGGCGATCACTATCCAGCCGAGCTCTCCGGTGGTATGCGCAAGCGCGTCATTCTCGCTCGAGCACTGGTCTACGGACCCGAGTCGCTGGCGATGGACGAGCCGTTCGGCGCCCTCGACGCCCAGCTGAAACTCGTGTTGCAAATGGAGCTGCTCAATCTCTGGTACGAGTCGGAGCGCACCATTCTCTTTGTCACGCATGACTTGGCCGAGGCTGTGACACTGTCCGATCGAGTTGTGGTGATGTCGTCCCGGCCCGGACGGGTTCGCGCCATAGAAGAAATCGACATTCCCCGGCCAAGAGACGTGATGAAGGTTCGTTTCGACAAGCGTTACAACGAGCTGAGCCACCATCTGTGGGAAATGATCCAGGACGACATGCTCGAAGGTGAGGACATGTAGAGGGTCGGTCCTCGCAACCGTCCTGCCACGTCCGCCGCGGCACCGACCCGACCGGGAAACCCATGCCTCATGAACTTGCGTACCAAGCGGCCTCAAACCGTCGTGTCGCCCTGGTCACCGGCGCGTCTCGAGGCATCGGCGCCGCGATTGCGCGACAATTACTCGACAGGGACTGCCTGGTCGCCGGTGGCTACCGCACCGGACACGCGGCAGTGGCCGGGCTCAGCGACGAGTATCCGGACCGGGTGCTGCCCGTCGCCATGGACCTTGCCGATGACACGTCCGCGGTGCTCGCCGTCGAGCAGGTGCTGAGCGCCTGGTCCGGGCTGGACTCGCTGGTGCTCAACGCCGGCATTTGGCAGGGCGGCCAGCTCGTCGACATGGACAGTGCCGACTGGTGGCGCGTGGTCGAGGTCAACGTCCGCGGCACTACGGCACTCGCGAGGGCCGCGCTGCCGGCGCTCATGTGCGGCCGCGAACCCAGCATCCTGCTGGTGTCCTCCGTCGTGGGCCTGGTCGGCTACGCCGGTGACACCTCCTACGCCAGTGCGAAGGCCGCGGTGATCGGCTTTGCCCGTTCCCTGGCCAAAGAAGTCGGTCGTGCCGGGATACGGGTGAACGTGCTCGCGCCCGGATTCGTCGACACCGAGATGACGGCAAAGGTGCCGGCACGCTCCCGGGCCGCCATCGTGAAGGACACCGTGCTACGCCGCTTCGGCACGGTGGAGGAGATCGCCAAGGCGGCGGTGTTCCTGTCCGAGGACGCCACCTACTGCACCGGAACAGTGCTCACCGCGGACGGAGGCTGGTCGACATGACCGCGATCGACGAGCAGACGGGGAGTGGGTTGCCCCCACGGGAGTACGACCTGCTTCGCGCCGCCATCCGGGACACGATCTGGACCGTGCTCGACCCGCTGGCCGAGCAGATCGACCGAACCGAGTCGATCCCGTACGACATCGTGCTGCCGGCATTGCGCGAGTGCGGGGCCTTCGGTCTGCTGGTGCCGGCCGAGTACGGCGGTTCGGGCCTCTCGATAGCCCAATACCTGCCGATCATCGCGGAGTTCGCGAAGTCCCATGGCGGCATTCGAGCGCTCGTACACGTGCACAACTCCTTCGCCCACGCGCTATCGGAGATTGGCAACACCGAGCAGCGCGCCGCCGTGCTGCACGGCGCGGTCACCGGCGAACGCTCACTCGCGTTCGCGCTGACCGAACCGGGCCATGGGACCGGAGCCGACCTCGGCTCCACCGCCGTGCGCGACGGCGACAGCTACCTGATCAACGGAGCCAAGTGGCTGATCACGAACTCAGATCTAGCATCACACTTCCTGGTGTTTGCCAAGACCAACCCCAGCCAGGTCTCGGCCTTCCTGGTCGAACGGCACGCGCCCGGCCTGACGATCGAGGCGATGCCCGAGACGATGGGTTGCAAGGGCGGAGAGCACGGCCGACTCACGTTCACCGACACCAGGGTGCCCAAGTCGGCCCTGGTCGGCGCCGATGGAGACGGGCGTGTCCACCTCGAGCGCGCGCTGGAGGTCAGCCGGGTCTTCATCGCGGCCAGCTCCCTCGGCACCGCAGAACAGGCCCTCGACCTGTCGCTGCGCCACGCTCGGCAGCGGGTCACGTTCGGCAAGCCGATCGCCGAGCGTCAAGCGGTTCAGCGGTATCTCGCCGAGATGGCGATCGATGTCTATGCGTTACGCGGGATGCTGGCCGACGCCGCAGCCAAGTGGGACGCCGGCCACCGGCTTCCCGCCGAGTCGGCGATGGTCAAGCAATTCGGCCTGGAGGCGGTGGGCCGCGTCACCGACCGAGCCCTGCTGGTGCACGGCGGAATCGGCTACACCCGTCAGCTCCCCATCGAACGGCTCTACCGGGACGCCCGGCTGAACTGGCTCGAGGAAGGCCCACCAACCATCCAGTACCTGGTGGCCGCGCGCGAGCTCGTCGCCGGCTATACCTTCGACGACGCGTTCGACCCAGCCCATGGCGACCTGACCTGGGGTTGATGCCGCCGCCGCGCGTGCGGCGCTCAGGCCCGGATCCCGTAGAGCAGCGCATCGATGAACTGATCGGCCAGCTCGTCCGGACTCAGCGGTCCATCCGGCTCGAACCACAGATAGGTGTAGTTGAGCATGCCGAGTATCCCCTTGAGCAACAGAGGCGGCGTCTCCTTCAGCTTGCCAGCCTCGACGCCCCGGTCCATAGCCCGCCGCCAGTGGCCCTCGTAAGCTTTACGCGCGGCCAACACGCGCTCGCGCCGCTCCCCGGTCAGCGCCGAGAACTCCCGAAAGAAGACCGTCCACTCTGCTCGGTGGTCGGCAATGTTGCGCAACAGCGCCCGAGCCATTTCATGTAGAAGTTTCTCCGGTGTAAGCGCGAGCGTAAGGATCTCCGCGGCGCGGTTGTTCATTCGATCGACTTGCCCACTGCAGATCGCGAACAGCAAGGACTCCTTGCTGCCGATGTAGTGATACAGGGCGCCCCGGCCGAGTCCGACGACCTCGCCGAGTTCCGCGACCCCGGTCCCATGATATCCGTTCTTGGCAAAGAGATCAGCAGCGGCCGCGATGACACGCCCCTGATTGAACTCATATGCGGTCTTGGTCATCAGATCCTGCCGTCATCCAATTTGTGTCGATCGCACCTTCGGCCATTTTACCTTGCCGGGGCTGTACATCGACAGCGCCCAACATGTGCGGGATGTCTAGTGCTGTGACCGGGAAGGTTCGCCGGGTTTGTCAGGCTGCGGTGGCGAAGGGTCGTCCGACCCAGCGGACACCTCTTCGCCGCGGATGCGGGCTCGTTCGCGGCGTTGCGCGGCGAGAACGTCGGGGTGGCGGGCGTTGGCGTTGCGCCAGTCGAGGTAGCGGTGCAGCGCACGAGTCCGCACCGTGTGGTTCGGGTGTTCGGCGTCGGCCAGGGTGAATCGCCGCAGGGGCCCGAAGTGCGCCTCGATGGGTTTGGCTCAGGAGGCGTCGGTCCTTTATGGCCTGACAGGTTGTCCAGGATCACGTAGAACGGAGCACCGTTGGGGCGGGCGGCGTGGATCGTTCTTCAGCGCGGCGACCCGGTCGGGTGTGCCGGGGTGGCTCAGCAGAGCTTGGCGTCTGGATCGGGATCGGTGGACTGCAATCGTAAGAAGCCCGTCCGCACCCCCGTCCCGGTGGGGCCCTCAGCTGACGTGTCCTGTTTGCGCGATCGCTACGGTGAGTAGGTGGGCGGCTGGGCCGGTGAGGCGGCGGCCGCTGGGCCATACCGCGCGTAGGGTGCGGCGGAGTTCGATGCCGGTGATGGGGACGGTGACGAGTCGGTGGGTGGCGAGG